>CBDVER010000194.1:0-4215 GCA_965373055.1 uncultured Thermoplasmata archaeon | reverse complement strand
CGCCGTGGGCAACGTGGTAGGTTCCAACGCATTCAACCTGGGTATCGTGCTGGCAGTAGGGGTTCTGATAATCCCGTTCTTCCCCAATAAACTGGTGCTCAGGGACGGCTTGATGGTCATGATCGCCACGATGCTCTTTGCGGTGTTCGCCATCCACGGCATCGGCAGGGTCGAGGCCATGGTCCTGTTCTTTCTCTTCGTTATCTACGTCGTTCACCTCTTTCGAACAACGGAGGTCTCGGGTGAGATCGACGTTAAGAAGAAGCCCTATCTCTCCCTCATATCGATGATATTGTTCGGAACGGTATTGCTCGCCTTCGGCGCTCCTATACTGGTCGATTCCGCCGTGGGATTATCCGGGGCCCTGGGGGTGGAGGAATCGATCATCGCCCTCACATTGATCGCAGCGGGGACATCGCTTCCTGAGCTCATAACCGCAATAGTAGCTTCCGTGAAGGGGCATGAGGGAATGGCGATAGGCAACATCCTTGGGTCCAACCTCTTCAACATACTGCTTATACCTGGTTTCGTCGGCCTCATAAGGCCGCTTTCAGTCAGCAATTACCTTGCTGGATCTGTGATACCGGCAATGCTTCTTCTTACACTGCTCGCGATAGTTC
This sequence comes from uncultured Thermoplasmata archaeon, assembly GCA_965373055.1. Lineage (GTDB taxonomy): Archaea > Thermoplasmatota > Penumbrarchaeia > Penumbrarchaeales > Penumbrarchaeaceae > JAGLEG01. Next base: position 3,595 of record CBDVER010000194.1, on the reverse strand, counting down.
TGACCAGGAAGAAGATGTCCAGGAAGGAGGGCGTGCTCCTTCTATTGGGCTATATGACCTTCTCGGTTCTCTTCCTGCCAGGGTTAATGTAATATCCTGGCTGGTAGGGAGTCTTGCGTCAAGGATCAAATGAGCTTGTTCACTCTTTCTCCTCTGTGAGGAAGGTCACAACGATAGTGGCCTCCCACTCCTCGCCGGGATCATCCCATTGAAGGAATCCCCGGAATCCTGTGATAGGTCCGGTCTGGACACAGTCGATCTCAAGGGTCCATTCTCCCCACCACTCCTCGGCCATGGTCTCGTTGATCTCCCTGTTGTACGTTATGCTTCCCGAGTCCGTTGACTCGCTTGGGTCCAGGGCGCCTGCGGTGGCATTGGGTGGGACCAATCTCATCATGAACGTGTCCGGATCGTTCCTCCTCTGTAGTCTCCGCAGGGTCTCGGTGTCGGTCCAGCTGAGGGAGACCCTAACAGATACAGGTTGTCCGATGGAGTCGAACTCAACTTCGGTGGTCTCCCCGTCATTCGTGTAGCCGGAGAGGGAATAGGTGATGGTATCCTCGATCATTACGATAACTGGAGGCTCATCATCATCATCCTCCGGCGGATAGAACACATTGGTGCCCATCGAGTATGAGGCGATAATGAAAACGGGGATCAATGCAATTATAATGGCCATGGTCAGCTTGTAATCGAATATCTTGAACAGGATCGGCTCCCTTTTCATCTTCCGCCCGTCGATCTCGTGCTCGTGGGCTCCGGTCTCCTCCATCTCGATCTTCTTGGCTCTATTGACGATGTCCTTTCCCCACAACCAGTTATATATCATGAACATCGCCAGGATGAGCAGGCCGAATCCCATCACCAATCCAAAGAAGAAATGGGGTCTGGCCATATCAATGCCAACTTTGGCGGCAAGAAGTCCGAATACCATTGCACCACCGAATATCCCGGTAAATGAGGCGAGGAAATTACAGCCTATGTAAGCCGATACCTTCTCCTTTGGGGCCAGTTTTGATACGAAGGCCAGGTATCCCGGGGCCACCATGAACTCCCCGATGGAATAGATGACCATTCCAAGTATCACTATCGGAAGGGTCTCCAGGGAGAAAGTGATCAACCCCATTCCGATCAGGTAAATGAACACACCTCCCATCAGTAACTTGATGGATTCTATCTTCTCCGCATATTTTGACAGGGGCCCCCCAAGCAATATGATCGTCCCTGGATTCACGACCCCGAGCAAGATGACCGGGATCCAGATAGGGATGAAGTGGAATCCATACATGATCATAATAAACGGGGCAAGGGTCACAGAGTAGAGCGCCCAGAACCCCGCGATAAGCAGCATCATCAAGACGAATTTCATGTCTTTGAAGGCTGTTGTTATATTCCTGCCCACATCCTTGATCGTTCTAACGGCCCCCGATCTTGGTACCTCTTTGAAGGCGAAGACCGCAATGAATATGTTGATCAAGAAATAGATGGCACTGATCCTGAATATCCATGCAAAGGCGGAATCTGGTAAGTACTTGAGAAAAATTAATACGCCCCAGAATAGGGCAAAGATCGCCGCAGCAAAGTTCACGATCCAATAATAGACGCTGTATGCCACATTTCGATCCTTCTGTTCCGTGGATTTGGCTATGGTCGACGAGATCAAGGGCTTGTAACATCCGATGCCGAAGCCGATCATCATTACACTTAGAATCGCCGTTAGATAGTTGAAGGCAACGGATAGGAAGATATAGGCAAAGAAAAGTGATATAAAACCGAATATCATCTGACGCCTATATCCCACTTTTTCAGCCAGGGCACTGGTCAATATAGGCATAGCATATTGGAAAGGGTACATGAATACGGTTAATAGCATACAGAATTCCTTTGTTAGCCCTACATTGTAATAGAAGTGGAGGGACAGAAGAGGTATCATCGAATAATATGCGCCACGTTCCAGCAATTCGAAGGAGAGAACGATCCAGTACACCTTTGGAAATTTCTTGTACAGTTGCGCTGCCGAGTGGATGGGATGGAATCCCCCGGAGACGTTCTCTGCTGCCTGGCTTTCCTTATCTGCGTCGGTCGTCATGGGAACTCAGAGAGGGCATCTCCAATACAATATATAAAGCGGTACTATAGCCGGTATCAACCGATATCGAAACCTATCTTCTCCTTCTTCAGCTTCTCCAGAGCGGGCACGTAGATCTCCGGGAGAATGGGTATCTTAACGCCCTTGACGTTCTTGAGGGCCCTGTTCAATATCAGCTCTGACCCGATCGCTACGGGCAGTCCAACTGTCCTTGACATGGAGGAGTCCCCTCCGGGGATGCCGTGATCTATCAGGGTGGATGTCAGGGTCTTCTCACCCTCCGGCATATCCGTGATGAAGGTGTGCTGGAGGATGATCATGTCCCTCTCACCGGGGGCGTATCCCAGCTTCCTCTCCAGAAGGTCAGAAAGGGCGTCCATCGTGCTGGCCCTCTCCTCGATCCTGTCATCCGAGAGCAGTCCGAGCCATTGATAATTGGACAGGGCGGTGTCGTTCTTTCTGGTGTCGATGGATCGGATGATGCGATCCTCCAATGTCCCGTCTCCCGGGACCAATGCATCCATCATATTCCTGTAGGTCTTTCCCTCTATCGGGCCCTCGTTGAGGATCCCGATGTCATGGAGCCCCTTCCACGTATCACACCAACCCACGTTCCTCAGCGTACCCCTGAGAATGGTATCGGTATCGTCGATCCCGTAGATCTCCGCGTAAGGTACGCTGTCCCTGTTTGGGTACCCCTCGAACGTCCCCTGTCCCGGGATATTCATGTTCTCGTAATGTGCGAACAGTTCGGAGCCCGGGACCTCCATGATGGTCCCGTCCCTCTTGAACCTGGCCGAGTTCTTGCTGGCCAATACCACTCCCTTTGGGCTCCAGGAGAACTTGTATCCCCAGGGATTGGTATTCGCCTCGGGGGCGGGCAGGCCGCCGCAGTAGGAGATGAAACCCTTGATCCTACCTCCCTTGCCGTGGACCTCATCTATCACCCTCTGGGCCTCCATGTGGTCGATCCCCGGGTCCAATCCCATCTCGTTCAGGAGCAGGATCCCCGCGTCCTTTGCCTCGGCGTCAAGCGCTCTCATCCCATCGCTGACGTAGGAGGTGGTGACCATGTCGACCCCCGCCTTGATGGCCGCTTTGGCAATATCGACGTGAAATGTGTATGGGAGCAGTGAGACCGCCAGGTCGTGTTCCATCACGAGGTCAAGCAGGTTCTCATCCCTCTCGATGTCGAAGGCCAGCGAGGTCCCGTTCCTGTGGCCGTCAACGATGACCTCCGCTTTCCTGATCGTCCTGGTCGCCACGGTGACCTCGAAGTTCGCCTTATCCAGCAGATATCTAACCAGCGGCCTTGCCACCAGCCCGGCTCCAAAAACCAATACTCTCTTCATATTATCGATCTCCAATGTACTCTTTCATGTATGCGAACTGTTCGGTTAACTTCCCTTTGAAAAGTATCATGCCGGCCATCAGGGGGCCGGGAACCTTCAGGTCCTCAAGTGGGCCTTTCAGATCCGCATTGGCGAGGAAAGGGAGAAAGTCCCT
>CBDVER010000193.1:0-4221 GCA_965373055.1 uncultured Thermoplasmata archaeon | reverse complement strand
GCGATCATCCCACTATCCGTCATGATGTCGGTAGCGGCCATACTGATCGTTTTTGGACCGATGCGGACGATCGACGGCATGCTCCTTTCCAACCTGGAGGGCAGGGCGGCTCAGGACCTGCTTGAGAAGCTGGGCAATATCAGGACCTTTCTGCTGCTTGACCTGGGGGTCCTGATACTGGCGCTTATCTCCATTCCGCGGTTCAGGAAGGAGAGGCTGGTTCGGATATCTTTGGTCTGGTTGCTATCTCTCGTTACGTGGTTCGCACTTCAACCCATCACCTGGGATCACCATATGACCCTTCTAGTTCCTCCCCTGCTGCTGCTGTCCGGTGCAGGCGTGAACAGGCTGTTCATAGAGATGATGGACGTATGGAAAAGGCCCCTGTCCAGAAGGACGGTCCAGGAACGTCCATTTCCCATGATCTCCTCAGCTCTTCTCCTGATAATTTTGATGAGCTTAGTGATACCGGCGATATATACGGTTGCCGCCGTTGAGGAACCGGTCGAGTACGACGTGGGTCGGGAACTGGCCTCGATAACCGACGAGGATGATTGGATCCTGTCGGGAGATCCGTTGATCCCCCTGCTGGCCGATAGACTTCAGGTTCCCGATGCGGTGAACCTGGCACAGATCTCCCATCCAAAGCTTATGGACGAGGACCTGATCGACCTCTGTGAGGAGTACGGGGTATCCACCGTGGTGATAACATACAGGATATCCGAATTGACGGCATTCAAGGAATACGTACAGACGAATTTTACCTTCATCATGGGATACCTGGAGGACGGTACCGAGGGGCCGGATGTTGAACAGGAATGGGGATATTATAATTTCCTGATCTACCATCGTGATGTGGAGCTCTGAAGGTGGATCAGATCGGTGATCCAGACGACCTGATAGATATTCTGGCTTTGAAGCTTTGTGTATAATAAGGGATCTTACGGACTCGCGATGGTTTTTTCACTATCCAGATAGATTCGCGTGTGGAAAGATAAAAATTAATAATCTTTATATATTCGAACAGTCTGGATGCAATCGTATGGAGATGAATAGGGGGCTACGTACCTCTGTATTGGTGACATTTGTGGCCCTCAGCGCAATGACCGTCGGAATACTCTGGTTCATCTTCAGGTTCAGGCCCATGTTCGATACGCTTTCTCCATTCACCATTGTCCTTCTCACAACTTACACCATCATCATCCTGATCTATCTTCCTGTCAGGGTAATTCTCTATACGCTTTACAAACCATATGAGGATAAGAACTATCGACCAACCGTAACCGTCATTGTCCCGGCTTTCAATGAGGGAGCTTTTGTTGAAAAATCGCTTAGATCACTTATCAGATGCACATATCCCAAGGATAAAATGCAGATCATCGCGATAGATGACGGGTCAAAGGATGACACTTTCGACCATATCCTGAAGGTGGCGAAAAAATATCCGGACCTGATCAAAGCGATAAGGTTCGAAAAGAACAAGGGAAAACGAGAGGCGATGTCAGTAGGGGTCGAGAATGCCACCGGGGAGATAATCGTCTTCATAGACTCGGATACGCGGATCAAGAAGGATGCCATACAACATTTGATAGCTCCTTTCGAGGACCCAAAGATCGGTGGAACAACGGGTAAAGTTAGGGTTGAGAACCAGAATAAGAACTTCCTGACAAGGATGCTCGGTGTCAGATATATTATGTCGTTCGATTTCTATCGCAGCACCTCCTCGGTCTTCGGAGCGATCACCTGTTTGAGCGGGGTTATATCAGCATACAGAAAGGAACATCTGATTGAAATTCTCCCGGAATGGAGAAATCAGGTCTTTCTTGGAAGAGCTTGCACTTTTGGAGATGATAGGTCACTTACCAATCATATTCTTAAAAGGGACTATCTAACAGTGTATAGCAGGAACGCGGTTGCATATACCCTGGCACCAGAGACGATAATAAAACTGTTCAAAATGCTTATCAGATGGAACAAATCCTTCCTGAGGGAAACATTGGTCCTGATGCAGTATATTCTAAAACCCAAGAATATGAGGAAGAGGAAGATGCTCCTCTACGAGGCGGTAATGACAACCATCATGCCTCCATTGATGATGGTGATAATAATCAGTATCTATATCCGGATCGCAATGGACCCACTATATCTTCTCACCGTGATCCTATCAATTACATTGATGTCGATGCTCTACATGATATTCTACGTCAAGGCAGAGCGCAATTGGAGATTCGTTTACGGGATCGTGTATGCCTTCTTCTTCATGTCCATACTAATATGGTTGATGCCATACGCTTTCCTGACCATAGGTAGGACACACTGGGGAACCAGGTAGACCAAAGGACTCCTCTCCTGATATGATCAAATGTAAATTCGTTGGATCATCAGGAAAATAGATTCATACCGACCAATTGGTCAAGGTGCTATTTCATGCACCCCTTTGCGATCAAGGTTTTATACGCCTGCTTTCAACTGACCTGCAGGTAGTGAAGATCGATCGGGACATATCGGATCTTAAAGCGGGGAATGATCAATGGACGAACGTTTGGCCTCTCTTCTGGACATCAAGGGGATCGGGGAAGCGAAGATAAGGTCCCTTATATCCGGACTGGGTGGGGAGGATATGCTGGTCAAGGCTCTAAAGGAGGGCGATGTAGCGTTACTTTCCACGATCGACCGGCTTTCGGAGAGGATGGCCGTGCAGATGGTGCTGAGATTTCACGATCAGGATGTTCTGCCACTGCTGGGAACCCAGGGGTCCCATGACGTATATGATCAGATCATGGATACTATCCGGTCCTACATGCACACCTCTTACTCCCGCAACAGAACATCTCTTCTGGTCCCCCGTGAGGGCCTTGAACGTATGATGGGCTGTTCCAGGGAGATATTCTCATTTCGGGAGCTGCTGGTGGGGATCGACCGGGAGAGGGTCAATTCGCTTCTGAGCGCACTTGGAAAAGCCCCTCCGGTAAGGAAGGTCAGATCATCGTTGAATTACATTCTGCTTGTGGAGAACGATAGGGTGGTCTCAGGGCTCGAGGAGATGGGGTTGGACCGCAGGTGCATGGTCATCTCACCCGAGGATGCTGTGGGTGGGATCGAGGGCCAGATGTTGTTCGTGTACGATACAGGGGAGATAGACGATAGCGACCTCCCGGTCATCGCTTCGGTTCCTATCTCCTCTCAACCTTACGAGATCGTTCCCGAGATCGCCCTGGATGGCCTGTACGATAGAAGGAATGCCCTTGATAAGGTCGCACAGCTGAGGGAGATATTCGGGGAAAAGAGCGTTGCCAGGGAGGTGGTCACATCCCTGGAAGCCCTTGCATCATTGGCAGGTGAGGTCAGGACCCAGGAGGATATCGAGGCGGTTCTCGACTCCATCAGGGAGGAGCTGGATGACCATCTGAAGGGCGAGATATCGAGGGTGACCCTCAGCGGAGAGGAGGCCCTGACGATCCTGTCCCAGGACGATCCGCTGGTGATAAGGGAGATATACCGGGAGTGTTCCATAAAGGCGGTCAGGCTGCTCAAGGAGAGGCTGGGCGTGTCCAGGGATATATTCAACGTCAGGTATCCTGTGGAGATCATAACAGAGGAGAAGGAGAGGCTGATAGCCGAGATAAAGGGTACGGCGGAGGGGGACCGATTCAGGGAGAAAGTGGAGCTGGCGAGGGGGATAAGAGGTGTTGAGGCCAGCCTCGGGGAGGAGGAGGCCTGGTGCCAGGAGCTGGATTACAGGTTCGGCCTCGGATGCATGGTGGAGGATCTATCCCTGAACCCTTTCCAGAGGTCCGAGGGCTGGTTTGGGATATATAACGGGTCCCACATCGCCCTGAGGGGCGGGGAGCATCAGGCCGTCACCTATCACCTCGGCAGGGTGGCTCCGAACCTGGCCGGCAGGTTCCCACAGATGGACATCTCCCCTTCGCGTATTGCACTGTTGACCGGGGCGAATTCAGGAGGCAAGACCACCCTGCTTGAGACGATCGCCCAGGTGGTCATCATGGCCCATATGGGCCTGCCGGTTCCCGCAGACAAGGCGTATGTCCCCGAGCTCAGGGGCCTGTACATGTACAAGCCCAGAAAGAATCTGGATGCGGGCGGTCTGGAGGGTTTTTTAAAGGACCTGCTTCCGCTCTCCCTTCGCGTGGATGAGGGGGCGATGATGCTCGCCGATGAGCTGGAGGCGATGACGGAACTGGAGGCGGCGTCAAGGAT
>CBDVER010000192.1:0-4224 GCA_965373055.1 uncultured Thermoplasmata archaeon | reverse complement strand
CGTCCGCCACTACCTCATAGCCCACGACCACGATACCGATCGTGGAGTTCTCCAGATATCCGGACCTCACGTTCTCCACGGGCTGCAGCTCCGCCGGGGCGGACCCCTTGACGGAGTAGTTGTCCCCGTAGGAGACGTTCAGGAACAGGTAATCGCCGTTCTCATTCGAGGCCGTCGCGTTCAATAGAATGCCATCTTGGTAGAGGCTTACAAGGCACTGTGGGATGCCATCCACAAGGGGGCCGCCCTCGCCCATGACCCTGCCGATAATATCTGCAACAGACCTGTTATCAAGGGAGATCGGGACGTTGATATCCAGCCATCCGCCCGCGACGATCAGCTCCGTCTCGTATGGATCGTACAGTTCGGACAATCCGGTCCGGACCGTGTAATCACCCATGTTGAGCCCCTCGAAAACGTAGTATCCTTCAGCATCTGTAAGGGTCCAGGCGACCTCCGTCTCACCCTCGTCGTGCAGTATCAAAGAGACGTTCAGTCCCTCCACGGGAGTACCCTCCCAATCTGTCACCGTACCGTTGATATCGAACTCCGGCATGATCTGGAACACTATCCCCTCCTGGTCACCGGTGACCTCCAGGGTAAGGAAATCCCTCAAGGTGTGGTTTTCAAAGGAGAGGGTGAAGTTCCCCTTCCAGACCTCGAAGGTGAACTCATTTCCAATGGACATGTCCACCCACTTCTCCAGGGGTGCCCCTCCCCTGTCGTGGTCTGTCGTCACCAGCCACCCCGAATCCATTGGGTCCCCATACTGATCTATCACGGTGCCGCTTATGTTGAAGGTCTCCTCCGGGATCGGGTCCAGCAGGAGATCGTGCTGGAGATCACCCCTCGTGACCATCTCCGGCCTGTAGATTAGAGGCAGGTACCCTTCGGCGCGGGCAGAGACGAACATCACATCCCTGCCCCGAACCCGATAGTAGCCGTTCTCGTTCGATCCCTTATCACGTTGATTGTACAGGGAGATAATATCGCCCCAGTAACCCCCAATGTAGGGATTGAACGTGGGGTCCGTTCCCGGGGCAAATGAGCTGATCTGCACATCGGCCTGCGGGAGCACCTTCATATCGGTGCTGTCCCTCACGAAACCGTGGACGATATTCAGCTCTCTGGAGGAATGAACGATCAGATCATCCAGCTCCCCACCGGTTTCGGGGGTTGTGACCTGAAGGAATTCAGAGGCCCACATCGATCGATAGTCGAACGGGCTGTGATAGTTCGCGGAAATATCGTACGGGATGCCCGGGTACGCGTGGAACCTCACGACCCCCGAGGGATCGGACCTATATACCTGGTTGCCTGCGCCGGGATACGACACCATTGAATATATTGTCACCCAGATGTCGGGAACGGGTGTTCCGCTAAAGTCCTTAACGGTGAAGTGGTTCTCCTCCATATCCCCGTAAGCGTCGAACCTGTCGACCATGATCACTATCTCGGGATTTGAGGGCCCTATGGTCACCGTATCCAATCTCCCATGTCCGATGTTGTGGTTAGCGTAAAAGTATTCATAGTCCCCCTGGGGGATCTGCCCGGTGAATACGCCATAGTCGTCGGTGGTCTTTCCCCATCCCAGGCTTACCGAATATTCTCCGTAATGTCCGTTTCCGCTGAGTGTAGCCCTTGGAAGGGGCGTTCCCGTCTCCCTGTCCTTGACCACGATCGTGACATCTGCCAGGGGTGCTTCATCTGGATCGATCTTCTCAAGGGTGATATTATACTCTAACGGCACCGACCTTGTGGGATCGAAGGTGAGATACTGTGGGATATATCCTCCCTTGTAGATTATTACCTCGGTCTCCATACCCACCGGGATCCCAACGTGGAGTTTCCCGTTTAGATCGGTATATGAATCGCCATATATCCTGCTTCTCCCCTGGGGGGTCATGATATAATGGACATATTCCAGATATACATAACCCAGGGGGTTGGTTGAGTTCCACACCTCCAGATCCAGATCGAGGAACCCGGGAACTGCCACCCCCATCTCCAGGTCCAGGGAGGTGTCGTTCATCAGGAAAACACCTTCTGCGCTGAAGGTCACATTCCAGGTTGTGTCCCTGGGCTCCGCCCATGTAAATCCATATTCTCCAACCGGCAGCTCGTGCTGGTACCAGTCGCCGACACGCGGTAGATCGTCTATGGACCTAAGGCTGAAGTCGTAGTCCGAGGAGTAGCCCCGGATTTTCACTATCCCCTTCCCCAGAATCTGATCGTTATTGGAATTGTAGGCCTTGAACCGGAACATCGATCCGGTCACATGGGTCGGCAGCAGGACAATATCGTGATCTATCTCCTCCGGAGGATCAGATAAATGTATGTACTCGGAGTAATAGAAGAACTCCCCCCCAGTGGGGAAAACAACCTTCAGCTTGACAGGGCTGGTCGAATTGGGGACGTTTAACTCGTAAGAGCCCAGCTCATCGGATATATCCGACCTGGCGTACAGGTTCTGATAGACGTCGAACCCGCCTGCCTTCACCTCCACACCGGCCACTGGCTCACCGGAGGTCTTGTTCCTCAGAATTCCGGTTATCGTGTTCACGTCGGCCGGGACATCGTCCACCACCAGGTCCAGATAGATCATATCGTCTGGCCCGACGAAGAACTCCTCATACCCTTGCCAGTATGATCCCTCCATGAACTTGATCGTTCCCACCCCCCACTCGGATCCATGTACGATGAACCTGACCTGTCCAGAAGCGTTGGTGGACGTTCCCATGGTGGAATAGGAGTTTTTATTCCGGTATTGAATGGAGAGACCATCTGCCGGCGTTCCGTTCTCGTATGTGAGGTTCACATAGACGAAAGCATTGTGAAAATCCGTTATCGGGGGCCACGGCTCTCCCCTCACGTCATCCGATCCCGAGATCGGCACGGCCGTGATCATGAGCGTAATGCATAGTAAACCAACTATCAATAGATCCTTCATTGACCTTTTCATAACTATCCCTTCCCTATTATCCTCCAATAATGTCACTATATCCTATATTAATGAGAGGGTATCATAGGTGAATAGGGATCCATGCCACATTTCCCTTTTCAATTGTTGGTATTACTCCTCGTCACCCTCGAGGTCCGCTCCGTCTCCCCTGCCCCGGATGGCCATGACGAATACGAATATCAATCCAATGACGACCATCAGCAGGACAAGCAATATGATCCACTGAGTGGGGCCGTCGCCGTTATCTCCACCATCCGCCGGTTCGATCGTCCTCACCCCTGATAGATCCGGGGCGAGATCGACCCCGCCATCCTCGTTTGAGAAATGATATGAATATTCTCCTCCCTCGAACCCCTCAGCACCTATGGTGAGCGTATATGTTCCTGACGGGTCCTCCACCAGCCGAAATGATCCCACGTCCTCTATCACGATATAGACCGATTGGTTCTCTCCTCCGTGGGCCATTATCTCCCATGAGCCGCCCTCAAGGACCTCAACATCAGCAGAAGTGAGAGACCATACGGGCTCCGGATCGGGGTCCTCGGGAGTCCTGAAGGTCCCCGAGAGCGTATAGACGAGGTCGGGCCCACCAACGCTGCTGGTGAAGTGGTAGTTGTACGATGTGGCGAACTCGAACTCGTGTCCAGGTATGACCAGGGAGTATGTCCCGTTGGACCCCTCCTCCAGCAGGAAAGAGCCCACGTTGGATATCACGATATAGACGGATATATTCTCCTTCCCCGTCACCCCGACCGTGAGGTTCATCCCCATCAGCTCCACCTCGGCGGTATGGATCCTCCACGTGGATACATTCTCCCCCGTGGTGAAGTTCCACTCCAGAGGGGCGTAATCCAATAGTGGATACCCCCCATCGGAGAGTATCATATTCCTGACGGAGACACTGTAGTTCGTCATCGGATCGAAGAGGTCGTGTTCTATCCTCAGTATGGTCCTCTCATCGTTCCACACATATCTTGTATCTGCCGGGGCAGGATCTATCTCAACTGCACCCTCAACAGTCGACGTGTTGACCGGCAGGGAGAACTGGATGTGGATCGGCTCATCAAGAGGGACGCTGGTAAAATCAGGAGACCAGACCGGGGACCAGAGCAGGAATTCAAGCCAGTTTTGGGTTGAATGGTTCTCGTACGAAAGGTAGATGTCCATTACAACCTAGTATCCATCCAGCGTTATGTTGTACGTGCTGTTGTCCAGAAAGCCTGACCTTATCCCCTCTTCGACCCTGTGGGCGGGCACAGGTG
>CBDVER010000191.1:0-4262 GCA_965373055.1 uncultured Thermoplasmata archaeon | reverse complement strand
CCCCCCTTTCGAGCTTGCCGCCCTTTTTCACATCAGGTTCGTGCAGATCCACCCATTCACGGATGCGAACGGGAGGGTGGGCCGTGAGCTCCTCAATTACATCCTTGCCAGGAACGACTATCCGCCCATCATAATACCGATCGAACGCAGAGAGGAGTACATGGAGGGCCTCACCCTTGCAGACGAGGGGGACCCCCTTCCACTTATGGAGTTCCTCGCGCTTCAATTGATCAGGGACCACGCCAACGTTGTGGGCTCCATCAAGGAGAAGTTCACGGGGGACCTCAAGGATGTCAAACCCGGGGAGTTGCGGGAGATGGTAGGGCTGATGACCTGGTTCTTCAACCTGATCGGGGAGCTGGACCTCAGGGTACCTCCCCACGCCAGATCCGAGATCGAGGAGATCCACAGGCAGTTCCTATCCGATCTCGACGTGGATCCGGACCTGATCAGGTCCCTTCAATCCTGAACGCCGATGAATACCGAATCCGCCTCCATCTGGAGGACCCTCTTTTTCTCCCTGGCCAGGTCCCCATCCAGGTCAACCGATCGTTTCCTGTGGACGTTTTCCCTTTCATCAACAACAGGCCGGGTCCTGTGCCTCCGGATCGGGCCGTTCCTCTCCTTTCCGGCCGGCGCCAGATATCCACTTCCTCCAAGGTCCACCTTGTTCAGGTTGGACCTGAACTCCCCGACGATGGGCTCCGATCCAAGCACCCCCTTCTCCCTCATGAACGACCCATCGCTTCCTGAGGATGCGGTGATCCTGTTGTAAAGGACCCTCGCCAGCGAGCATATCTCGGGATCACCGTCCTCCAGAAGTGGTTTGAGATCCTCGTGAACCTCATATCTCATGAGCCTATCCGAAAGGCCTTCATCACAGATGTGGAGCAGAGAGTACAGGATGAGCCTCCTCCCTGAACCCTCCTTCCCTTTCAGACCATCCTTCATCGGGTTGATCCCCCCTTTCATCAGGACCTCGCCCCCCAGGCCGTGAAAGGTAACCTCCTCGAGAAGATGTAAAAGGGGTTCCCTTAAACCGTTATCGGCACTATCGAGCAAATTAACGACCCTGCTGCAGATGCTCCGCCTTGCTCCGTCATCGAGCTTCTCCTGGCCGGCCAATGTCGACAGGAGTATTGCCGCCTCTTTCCGTATCGGATATACATGGGAATCAAGGAGGGTACATATCCTCTTCATCTCCTCCCCATCAAAGGGCCTATCAACGCTCCATCGGTTGAGATAATCGTTCAGATAGGATAGAACTACGGGAACAACGGATGGAGGGGTGTCATCAAGGCATGCCTTGAGCTCATCGAACCGGCCCCTGACGTACAGGCCCTTCACAACTCCTCTGGTAATGAACTTTTTTTTCCAAGAAGGACGTCGATGAGATACATGTGCCACAACCCTGTACCCGTGGGTATCTTCTCATGGGATAGCTAACATCCCCTTCACATGATATTTATATTGTTTTGTATACTATTTGAACATTGAACCTGCGGAGCCGATACCATCGGAACAGGGCGTTATCATTCCAAATCCAAACTACAATGGTTTTATACCAGCTAGGTTGATGATATCATAGGGCCAGGCCGGGTGGTTCTCTGCAACGTTCTCTAGAGCGTCCCGGCCAGGCCCGCTATTTTCTCCGACCTGGCAGAGCTCCGGCTCGGCCATTCGCAACTATAATAACGATTACCGACCTTACAATGAAAAAGGATGAAGGATGTGGGTCAATGATGGAAGAGAGATCAGGCGATAACGGCGATTCACGGGACCCTACCCGACCCGAGGACCTCCGAAAGGAGATCGAGTCCCTCAGGGAGAGGATCACCACCCTGGAACGGGAGACCACACTGATGGCATCCGACGACAGGGAGCTGACCGGAGATCCAGGCATGGTCGACGTGGGGACCGATTTCTTCCAGGTCATGTCCGCGCTGCGATCACTGTATCTGGACCAGGAGGAGGACCAGATGGAGATCAGGAGGATCTCTGACGATATCGAGAGCGGAAGGTTCAAGGTGGACATGACCGATCTTATGTTCCGGCTGTTCATCAGGCAGGAGATCCAGACGGCCAGATTAAAGCTGATCCTGCTCTCGCAGAAACTTGATTTCGACGCATCACTGTTCGATCAGCTGGATGATCTCTCGATGCTTATCAACGATCCGAGATACTCCGTGCATCAGGTGATCATTGGCTGGAAGAGGTTCGAAAAAGAGGTCTCCGCCGAGATCGTCAGGCACGGCACGAAATAAGAGACTAAAAGGCAAGATCAGGACGTTTCTGTCGGTACCCAGAGTATCTCCTCGTTATCCGCATCCATCTTCCTGGAGATGAAATGCTGCGCGACCGATCCGACGGCGCAGAAGGCCAGGGCAACGATCAGCTGGGTTATCCTCAGCGTCGGCTCCTCCATCGAATCAAGTATCGAACCCAGTGCAATGGAGAGCATGACCCCGCCGAAGAACGCGGAGAATACGAACATGAACCTCCCGGATATGATCACGAAGCCGAAGAAGAGCAGAAGGCCTATGACCTCTTTCAATATCCCCGGGTTCTCGGGCAGGAACGGCGAGATCGCATCGACAAAGACTATCGATGTGAACAGTGCAAGAAGCATCACCAGGGTTCCCCGTCCCACCAGACCGCCGACGAAGGTTATTATCAATCCCGCAAGCAACATGAACCAGAACGGTAGGGGAAAGTATGAGTTCAGGCCCCACAGCAGGATATATGCGATGAATCCCCCCGCCAGAGCGCCGATGAAGAACTCTACCTCGGTTAGCCGGAGCAGCATCTTTCCGAAGAACACGAAGAAGAGCCCAATCAGCAATAGTAGGATGAGCGTAAGTACGTATAGATCACCGGAGGGGATCTGAAGGTCCAGGAACATCTGCCATCAACTCTACAACCTCTAACCCGAACGACACTATTTATTATTTGTTGGGAAGCCGCCTGATTATCCCACGCTTCCCGCTACACCTCGGGTATCAATCCGTCGTCGAACTCATCATCATCTGTCGGGTCCAAAGGGGGCTCATCCAACGAAGGCTCCTCCATATCCATGACGGACACCTCCACCGGTTCCGACCCCCCCCCCTCGATCTCCTCAACCACAACGCCTTCCACGGACATGATCTCCAGGTCGTCCGGCATCTCATCTCCGGTCAGAGACATCTCGATAACAGGCGGCCCCCCTTCCATGGCATCGTCCATGGGTTCGATAAGGGTCTCCTGAAGGCCATCATCGGACGGATCCACAGATCCACTGTAATCATCCTCTCCGGGCGGAGGGAGGACCTTATCGCCCTTGAACCGGATAAACAGGAACACACCCACGGCCAGCAGGGCCAGGATCCCACCTATGACCAGCACTGGGACGAGATCAAAGGTGCTCCCACCTGACCTACCTGATACCAGGAGGTCCACATACTGTACGTTGTTATCCTCGTTGGTCTCGTTCATCGTTGACATGATAGGTCGGACGGTAACGTAGATGGAGTGGTTTCCACCATCCTCCGGTGCATTGAAAATTATATTTAGCTCCTCTTCGGGTGCTGTTTTGGGATCCAGTATCGCGCTGGACCTCCGCGAGGCCAGCTCCTGGCCATCCCTGGAATCCAGATGAAGGGTCACCTCATATCCTCCGATCATCGGGGAGTTCCCCCTGTTCTCGATGACCACGGTTGCCGAGAGGGGTTCACCTACATCCACGGCCTGTTTTGAAAGAAGTATCGATTTTACCGCAAGGTCTGGAAAGTAGGAGAGCTCAAGGGTGGCCCTATTATCGGTCTCGTCCATCTCCAGCAGATCGTCCTCGAAGTCCAACCGGACCTCGATGGTGTAGGTCCCGGGGTCCTCGGGGGTCCATATATCCGTTATGGTCTGCTCGCTCTCCGGGCCAAAGAACGGTACAAGATCTAGGGTGATCGGAGAAAGGACATCACCATTGATCAGGAAGGCGCAGATGAAATCCGTGCCGTTGGTCCTACCGATGTTCTCTATCGAGACCGACAGCGATACCTGATCTCCCAGGTATCTCCCGGGCGGTTCCACGGAGATAACGGATGACACCCTGATATTGGGGAGGGCCCTTTCAATGGAAACGGGCCAGCTCTCCCCTATGGATGCGGTATCGGATAGGAGGGAGATCGTACCCTCGAGCAGTTCCAGGGACCGTGGAGGTTTTACCGTTACCCTGACCACGAGATCAACACCAGGATACAATATCCCGGACGGAGCGGTGATGTTCG
>CBDVER010000190.1:0-4265 GCA_965373055.1 uncultured Thermoplasmata archaeon | reverse complement strand
GGAATCGGATGTGGTCCCCGAGAATATCGACTGCATCAGGGCCATGTTCAACCTGATCGACAACAACATGGGATCGATAGAGAAGACGAACAGGGCCCTTGGCATCAACTGAGGGACTCGAAGGGGGCACGAACCCCCACCGTCCTTTTTCGCTACGATTATATATCATCTCTCCCATGCCATGGAACACGGGAGATCTGGCATTCAGAAAAAGCATATAGAAAAAAGAGGATGATCTCAAATGGCACAGTATCCAGGTAATGCAAACAGGGGCGCCCTTACCACCAGGAAACCGGTGGTCAGAAAACCCTCGAAAGGAAGGGCGACCGCAGGTAAGAGCGGCGGCGTGAAACTGGACGACCTGCTTGGGGGTGGATTTCCCTTCAGGTCCAACATAGCGGTGCAGGGGCCCGCATTTATCGGAAAGGATACACTGCTGGCCCAGTTCGTGGCCGAGGGGGTCAAATTCGGGGCCCCTGCGATAGTCGTCCTCACCAACAATACGACCACGCAGATGAGAAAGAGGATCGTGGAGATGGATTACCGGCTGGAAGAACATGAGAGGGCCGGCCTCGTAACATATATCGACTGCTATTCCAAGACCGTGAACCTCATGGGAAAGAACCCCTATGCCTCCTATCTCAACGGAGTTCAGGACCTCAATGCGATCGCGGATATTATCGAGAGGTTCCAGGCGGGATACAAGGGAAAATATTTCTACCACAGGGTGGTCTTCGATTCGCTCTCATCGGTTATCAGGGCACATGGGATCAACCCCACGCTCAACTTCGTTCAGGGGCTCGCCTCACGGACCAAAGCATACAACGGGATCACCCTGTACGACCTCGTTGCAGGGGTCCATGACCCCTCCCAGCTGAGCGCGGTCGTAAGCTCCATGGACGGAACCTTGACAATGAAAGAGGAAGGTGGAAAGTACCTCCTCTCGGTGAGGGGCCTATCCGGGATCAAGACGAAGGATTATCTGGAATACCGGTTCGACGAGAAGGGATTGGATATCGTGGGGATATTCTCCTACAACTACATCCAGTGATCATTACCATCTGAAAGTCTTCTCCACCGTCACTCCTCATATAACGCCTCGTCATATCTCAATTCGTCGACACCGCCTTTCTTGAAGATCGCGAACAGGATGATCATGGCCCCAAGTACCACCAGGCCAATGAGTATAATGGCCATCATCGGGATCGGGTCATCCTCCTCTTCAGAAGCGAAATATGTGAACTCGCGGGTAGGATATATCGAATCGTTCGGGCCCCCCTCTGTCATCGAAAGGTGATAGGATACTATCTGGCCGTCCTCCCAGCTCGGATCGTTCAGGATCATCTCATAGGTCCCGGACCCCACCTCGGACATCCGGTAGGAACTTCTATCCGAGAATATGACCCAGATGACCTGACCTGATCCGCCTGTGGCCCTGAGCTCAAATCGTCCCTCGTGTTCAACAAGATCAACAAGATCAAGGCTCAATAGTTGGGCCGTATGAACTCCCTCGATTCTCACCGTCAGGATCCCAATATCTGACACCCCACCCTGGCCATCGTGAATGGAAAAGGATATCTTGACCTCGTCCTCATTGTACCCTGCTGGCAGGGTCAGGTTGATCAGGAGGCCGTCCACAGTGCAGTATTCACTGTCGGTTACGGCCACCAGATCGCCCATTGGAGTATCTATATCCTCCAGCACGAAGGGATCTTCACCCAGATCGAACTCCACCGACCCCCCCCATTCCATATCAACCGCCCAATCATCCCCGGCGATGAACAGCGGAGGGTCATTTACAGGTGTGACCTTGATCTGGAACCGCCTCTCCTGCCTCGCCCCCGGATAGTCCACAAGGGAGACGTTCACGTATCCCTCCCCGAACCCGTTGGGAACGGGTTGGACCCTGAGGGTATCATCCCCGATCACCGTTGAGCTCTGGATAAGTTCAGAATATTGCCCGACCTCCCAATGGACCCGATCCCCATCAGGGTCGTGGGGAAACAGGGACCTCAGATCTACCAGGGCGACCCCATCCTCCTCTATTACCACGACCTCCGGCTGTTCAAAAGTGGGAGCATCGTTCACCGGCTCAACCTTCACCAACATGGAATAGGTGGTATTGTCCATCCCATCGCTGAGGGTCAATATGATCAAAACCTGACCGGACCAATTCGCGGTCGGAACGATCCTGAGCTCATCTCCATTCAGGTCAATGCTCACGTTTCCAGGGTCTGGGTTATAGAATCCCCATTCGAGTGGGTCTCCCTCTATATCAGACCCCCATCCCGACAGGTTCAAGAGAGCCTGGCCATCCTCATCAAGTGATACTGACGCCGTCCCGGATATCTCCGGTGGATCGTTCACAGAGATGACCTCCACGGTTTTATTTATCTCGAAGTACAGGCCCGATGGATCGGAAACCCTGAACCTGATATAGGTCGTCCCGAACCAGTCGTGCTCGAGCGTTTGGATGGTCATGATCAAATGGCCCCCGACAGCCTTCAGATATGGGCTCTGGATCACCTCTATCTCCAGGGAAGATGGGTAATCATCCGAATCCTCCACCACCGAAACTATATCCAGGTTAATGACATGGTCTTCAAGGAATCGGTAGGGTTCGTCATCCCCCAGATACACTGGAGGATCATTGACACCTGTTAGGGTGACCTGAAAGAACGTCCTGTTGGTCTCCCCCTGCCAATCCTCCACCATGACCTGGAACATCCTTGAACCCGTCCTGTTCTCGATCGACCTCAACTCCATTTCATAACCGTTGATGGTGATCCCGACGTTTGTGGTCATCTCCCGTGTCCAGTTGGTCCCGTTCCACATTGCGAACGATAGACGGTCCCATGGGTCCGGATCGTGGAAGATCGTGGATAGGTTCAGAATGTGAGTGCCGAAATCCTCCACGAGCACCATCTGCCTGCCGGAGGTGTTGTAGGAGGGTGGCCCGTTCATCATCCATGCTTCGAGGGAGAGCTTATCGGTTCCGTTCCTGTGGCGAAGGCCGGTCTGGCCCCCACCCGGCAGGTCGGTAAGGTGGGCCCAACCAAGCATGTGAAGGGCAATTCCCTGATCCCTTGTAAGCCTCCAGGTGATATTCTCGATGAGGTCCACCTGTCCCTGCTCACCACCGAACAAGGGGTCGGAGGGCCATCCGATCTCCGAGAAACCGAACATCATATCGTCTATATGGTCAAAGGCCCTCAGATAATAATCATCCGGCAGGTCGGCGGGTTCCGACACGGAGGAAAGGGCATAGGGATAAGTGGTGAACATCAGGAGGTCCATCCTCGAGGGGTTGAACAGCTCAAGCACCGATAGGTTGGCCTCCCTGCCCTCTGACACCATCTCCCTGGAGAACGTGCAGAATACCTGTGTATCCGGGGATACCTCCTTCAGCTCCAGATATATCTCCTCGTAAAGGGAGACGTAAAGGTTAAAACCGTTATCCTGATCGGTCGTGCCGTACTCCTCGAACCACCGGTTCACCTCGTTTCCAATGGAAATATAACGTGGCCTTTCCGTGTTCAGAACGTCCAGCGCCGCTTTTTTATAGGCATTCCTCCAGGCGGTGTCGTTGAGGGAGGGAGAGGAGATGTTGGCGGGTGAGTCCAACACCAGCTGTCCGCCCTCCTCCCTGTAAAAGTTCAGATGTACAAGCGGGAACATCCCGTTACCCCTGACCAGATCATCGACGAACGTGTCACCCCACGGGCCCGAGAGGTCATCCGAGAGATTGTAAAATGGAGATGGTCTTCCCCATATCGGTACGAACTGGGAGTACGAGGAAACGTTGAGGTAGGCCGAATCCAGGCTCTCACCATCCGCCGGTACGGGAAGTATCCCTCGATAGAATCCAATAGGGGGTAGATCGGGGTCATCTATCGGACCCGATCTGACCTCTTGATCGGTTGCCAGGCCGATCGGCGATATCATCATAGCCGAGGCTGCCAACAACATGCAGAAAAATATCGCTGTGCTCCTCCTCATCGATATCAGCCCTTCTGGCTAATTTGGTCGGTGATATATATCCATTTCCCGTCGATGTGCGTGTGGGATACTTAAGATCCTTTAAGAGGATATCAAAGGTTCTACAATTGTTTATTATATGATAAGCCGGTTATATAACGTGAGAAAGAGAGGCGCTAAGCATGGGAATGGTAAACCGGATTAACACATGGTTGATATTGATAGTACTGCTTGCTTCTGCTGGAATGTTTTTGATGAACGAGAGGACCACAGGAGAGAACATATCA
>CBDVER010000189.1:0-4270 GCA_965373055.1 uncultured Thermoplasmata archaeon | reverse complement strand
ACTCTGTTCAGTTCATCGACCTTTGATACGGTTTCAAGGTTCAAATCAACCACCCTTCCGGACATTTTCCTCATCGGATCCATTCATCCTCACGACAAATCCCGCCCTCTCGACCGACCTGCTGATATCGGGAAGGAGGGCCGCAGGAAAGGCTATGAAATCCCCATCGAGAGGATGGATTCCCTTTTTGCCTTTGAAGGTTTTTTGCAGCTTGACCCTGAGACTGAGATCCGTAACCCTTGCCATCATGATATCCTTGTGTATGATGCATTTCCCCCACCTGCCATCCACATCTTTCAGTGCTCTTCCGAAGACATCCGAGTTCTCCTCAAGCCAGATGGTCAGCGGGTGATCGCGAATCTCCCTGTAATGTTTACCGATGCTCACTATATCTGGACTCACTGTCAGCTTAGAATCCCGCACCTCCATTCTGGAGATATCGGCGAGTACCTCGAGGTCCGTGAAAGGTATCAGGTCAAGGTCGATGTTCAATGATCCGCCTTCCCCCGTCAAAATGTAATTTTTAGGTCTGACGTCCCCCTCTTCTTCGATCTCCGAAGGTCTGCAATAGTCCTTCCCCTTGAATTTACATCTTGCAAGACATCCCCCTTTCATCCCCTTCTCGCATATCCTGCTGTTATCGGGTTTCCCCTTCTCCGGATAGAGGATATCCCAGAACACCGAGAGATCATCCGGTTCGATCCACTCATCTTTTTTCAGTGTGGAGAAGGCATATTGAAGGACATCGAACGGCGATCCGATCGTCTCGATCTTCTTCAAATTGGACATTGCCCCCCTCTTCCAGGATTCGAGCTGCCACTTCCTTATCAATTTGTTCTGGAAACGTTTCCCGCAGATGGCAAGTCTGCCGTTCTTTATGGTGACATTGAACTTTCCGGATTCACCTGAGATAGCCCCATGTTCCACATCGATAACACGCTTTACACTCTCTCTTGCGATCTTATTCTTTACATGGGCCGACCTTTTGATCCTTTTCAGGGATGAAAAGGGGGAGGGGAGCAGATCATGAAATTCCCTGGGGAACCTGAACTTCAATCTTTCCATCTTGGTCTCGTTACTCCAATATTCATCACTTTCGGCGAATATGATGACCCCTTTCCTGACCAACGAACGTCTGACATTCTTTAAAACTTCCCTGTAGCGTTTGGAGAACGAGTCATAATAGCTCCATTTCCCAATCTTCTCGATATCGCCATAGACCGGTTCGAAAAAGGAGACATCCACGTCCTTATCGGCCAACTTGAGGAGATGAAGAAGCGCGATCTCTTTCTGATCGAGTGATCGGAATGAAGATCCAAGACCTTTGTCAGACAGGAAAACGGTTTCGAAGAGGGTAGTGGAGGACAGTTCCCTCCTGGGGATCCCTCTGTTCTTCCCGATCGATCCAAGCTCTGCTGCATTCAATGTCTTGTTGTACATCTTCTCGACCATGGCCTCTGTCTTCATCTTCAAGCCCCTTGTTCGGTATCCGTATGGACAACGTTTTATTAATCTTATATCAGAGGAAAGAACACCGTGAAATTGAGATTCAAGGTCCCAAAAGGCAAGGTATTGAACATAATGGGGATAATGAATCTGCTTCAGAGTAAATTCGAAAACCTTCAAATCGAGATAGTTGCAACGGACGGATCCATATCCGATCAGGATTACGAGGACAAGATAATGGAAGCGTTCAGGCAATTGGGGATATTTCCGGATCGTTGATCATGTATATCCCATCTGTTTTGGAAGGCAGCATTTTTTGAATTTCTTTCCGCTTCCACATGGGCATGGATCGTTTCGACCTGATCGAGATAACAGAAAAGAAGAGTGATGGCCATCCTTTCACGGAAGGTGATCTCATTTCAAAGAAAGAATCTGTTGATGATCTGATCCTGTGGGATCGGTGATCTCGAAACTTTTTTCAGAGCGCGACCCGACCCCATCTGTGGAGGATATTGCACGATCCCTCCCTGGAGACCATGCAGGGGCCGATAGGGGTCGAGGGGGAGCATCCGTTCTTGAATAACGGACACTCATAAGGGTCGATAATTCCCCTAAGGACCTCCCCGCACCTGCATCCGGGCGGCTCTGGGATCTCAAGCTGCTCTACCTCCTCGATGATCCCGGGGAACCTGAGCCTTGCGTCCGCGTGCTCGAACTCCTTTGATATGCCCAGCCCGGACCCGGGGATGGTGGGGAAACCCCTCCATGGGATATCTATAGGGACGAATGTCCTCTCCATCGCCTCCATTGCCGCCCTGTTCCCCTCCGGCTTCACCACCCTGCCGTACAGGTTGGTCAATTCCGCGACCCCCTCATGCTTCTGCCTTGCCAGCTCGTGGCATGCCATCAGGAGGTCCAGGGGCTCGAAACCCGCTATGACCTGGGGCATGGAGAACTCACTTGAAAGGAACCTGTAGGGCTCCTCTCCGATTATCATCGAGACGTGTCCCGGCTCGATGACCCCGTCAAGCCTCACCTCCCCCGAGGAGGCGAGGAACCTCAGGGCAGGCGGGACGGTCCGGTGGTATGAGAGAACCGAGAGGTTCTCGGGTAGGTCCTCCCTCATGAGAAGGGCGGACGTGGTCGGGGCCGTCGTCTCGAAACCTATTCCCAGGAAAACAACCTCTCTCTCCGGATTATCCTTTGCCATGTTGAGAGAATCCGTAACGGAGTAGACGATCCTGACGTCGCCGCCCTCCGCCCTGACCTGGGACAATGTTCGATCCTTTCCCGGGACCCGGATCATGTCGCCGAAGGATGTGATGATGGCACCGGACCTTGCCATTTGCACCGCCATCTCTATCTCCTTTGGGGTCGTGACGCAAACAGGGCAGCCAGGCCCCTGTCGGATCGTCACGGCCACCTCTGTGAGCATGGGCTCCAGCCCGTATCGGACCAGGGTGTCCTGATGGGTCCCGCAGACGTGCATGACCGTGATCTTCTCGCCGAGTCTCCCTATGGAATCAACTATCTTTCTGGCCATTTTCCGGTCCTTGAGATCCCCTGCCATTCACTCCACCTCGTCCTTCATTATGAGCTTCGCGTTCCTGATGGATACCGATTCGCCCGCCGTGATATCCACCTCTCCTGCGCATTTCGGGCATGCGAACACCGGCAGGATATGATGGTAACCCTGACCTGTGCCCATGTCAAGCGCCCCTTCGTATCCACACTCCCTGCAGTGGGCCCGCCCCTCCTCCGTTATGACATTGAGCTTGCACCCTTTCAACTTCTCTCTTTCCTCGATGAGCACGGAAAAGCAGTAGGTCACCTGTTCGATCCCCGCAAAGGAAAGCTCCCCGATGACCAGATCGACCTCACCCACCCTCTCGGCCCCGGGGTAGCCCTCGAGGGCCTCGAGGAGGGAATTGACGATGCTCGATGCGATGGTGAACTCGTGCAAGTTCCATCCTCCTATTGGATCGTCCCCATCATGGAAAGGGCCTCATCCCACAGGGCGAGGGTCTCCTGGGCCTCCTCCTTATCGAGGATCTGAAGGGCGAAACCGGCATGTACGATCACCCACTCCCCTATCTCGGGCTTCACGAAGGTGATGTCCACCTCCCTGCGGGTGCCTCCGTAATCCACCATTGCTCTCTTATCGTCAAGTATCTCCACTACCTCTCCGGGAATGGCCAGGCACATGGTTCCGGTAGAAAGGGGGGACGTTTATCACCTTTGCGGTTGAAAGCGGGCGGCCCCTTATAGCCGAGATGCGGCCACCACGGCCTGCCCCACGGAGATACCACCGTCGCCCGGGGGCACACGCGAGTGAAGAACGGGCCTGGCACCTATCCTCTCACAGCTTCTGAGGAAGCCCATCACGATCGGGACGTTGTACGAGACCCCTCCCGTTATCCCCACGTACGGCCTGC
Source organism: uncultured Thermoplasmata archaeon (assembly GCA_965373055.1). Lineage (GTDB taxonomy): Archaea > Thermoplasmatota > Penumbrarchaeia > Penumbrarchaeales > Penumbrarchaeaceae > JAGLEG01. The sequence continues at coordinate 389 of CBDVER010000189.1, read as the reverse complement.
CCTCGTCGTCCACGGACCCCTTTGCCGATGCCACATCGGCGGCCTTGACCACAAGGTCTGAGGCGACGCTCTCTACAAACCCCATGGCGATGTCGGGAAGACGTTTATCGTCCGCTGCCGAGCCAGGAGAGATGGTGGTCCCCTCCGGCCACAGCTCCTCGAGAAGCGTTCTCCATCTGGATGCGACGGCGATCCCTCCGTCGGGGATGGGCCTGTCGAATGTCGCCGTTTCGGGGTTTCTTGACCTCCCCAGCAGGGCTTCGAGCCTTATCGCCGGCTCCCCGTCGTACGTCCTCCAGGTGACCCCGAGAAGCAGGGCGGAGAGCCCATCGAGCAGCCGCCCCATGGATGAGGTCATCAGCGAGCTCCCATGTGTCTTCTCAAGTATG
>CBDVER010000188.1:0-4294 GCA_965373055.1 uncultured Thermoplasmata archaeon | reverse complement strand
TCACGGATGGGGACTCGACCCTGGGGGACATCTACATCACCGTTGAAGATGCGAACGCGTTGATCGACATGATATCCACGGAACATGCGTGACAGGTCACGTTTGTTCAACACCGTTTATATATGAATGGCCCCAATTGATGTATGATGAGAGAAAGTAGAATCACCATCATCATGGGGGCCCTCCTTCTGCTGGCACTGGCATTGATATCCATGCCCGGAGAGGTGGATGCATTGCCCAAGGTCCTTGAGATAGAGGATGATGCCTACGTCTCGGTCTCCCCCCTGGACGATGCCTCATGCACCCTCAACATCTCCATAAGGTCACCGTACACCAAGGGCACTCGTTTCCTCCTCACAGCCGACCTGGAAGGTGGACACTTCTGGACCGCGGACCTCCCCGATGAGATCTACCTGTCGTCACTGGAGCAGAAGAGCCTGGAGGTGACGGTCTTCGCCGTCCACGGGGAGGAGGCGGGGAAGGAGGTCACGCTGACCGTCACGGCGGAGACGGAGGACGCTGAACATTCATTTTCCGATTCCGCCACGATCGAGGTACTTCCCTATCTGTGGGCATCCCTGGAACCTGTAAAGGAGCACCTCGTGGATATGGAGCTTGAAGGTGATTTTCAGCTAACCCTCTCGAACGATGGGAACACCGCCATCCCCTCATTGATATCCATAGATCATGGGGGTCTCTTCGGAGATCAGGACCCTGTTCTGGTCCCCGCGGACCAGGGGACGACGATCACCGTATCCTACGACATGCCTGCGGACGTGGACAGGATCGATGCGAGGATAACCCCCAAGATAGGGGGACAGCCGCTTGGAGAAGAGCTTGACATTATATTGATAAGGGAGCTGAAGCGGGTCCATATCCTGTTCCAGCTTCGCCCTATTCTCATCCTCTCCTCAACGCCCCTTGATGATTCGGTCACACTCCGATGTATCGGGGGGACCGTGGAGGATATCACGTTCACCATTCAGGAGGGCCCCAACGGCTCCTATCTTAAGGAGACGGAGGAGCTGGACCTCTCAAGCCTGGACAGGAGCGCCATTATGATAGAGCCCGCCGGCTTTTCGGGGGAGGGCGTGTTCACGATCAGGGCCCAGGGCACATATGAGGGAGAGACCATCATAAGCAACCCCTGGATCATCCGCGCCAAGGGGTCAACGGACACCACAAGGTCGATATCTCCGGTCAGGATCGCCACGGGAGGGGCGGCTGCGGCGACCGGGCTTCTTGTGGGGACCGCAGCCTATCTCTATGCGGGGTCCGAGGTCTGGAGGTACAAGTTCCTCGCCATAGGGTTCGTCCCCCTCTATGCCGCGGTGAGGAAGGAGAAGGTCCTGGACCACTTCTTCCGTGGGCGGCTGTACGAATTTATCAAGGAGCACCCCGGGACCACCTACTCCGGGCTGAAGAAGCATTTCGAGGTCAACAACGGGGTCCTGACCTATCACCTCCACAGGCTGGAAAAGGAGGAGCTTCTCTCCTTCAAGAATGTGGGCAAGTACAAGCTGTTCTACGCGGACGGGATAAGGATGTCCGGAGGGGAGCTGATCCTCTCCCAGCTTGACAGGACGATCCTTGAGATGATACACGGGACGCCAGGCATCGCATCCACGGAGGTCATCAGGGCCCTCAAGGATATCAGGGCCAAGAGGACGCTTTCCCGACACCTGAAGGACCTGCAGAGGAAGGGCCTTCTCGAGGCACAGGTGGACCAGGGGGTCAGGAGGCTGTATCTCACAATGGATTGGTCCGAACTGATCGCTGCTACCGCGTGAGAACGGGTTTATCCGATGGCCCCCGATTAAGAAAAACTAAAATACTTCTAGCAGATACGCCAAATCCTAACCATGCCGCAGTAGCTTAGTTGGATAGAGCGTACGACTGTTAATCGTAAGGTCATCGGTTCGAATCCGCTCTGCGGCGCCATTTCTTTTCATCAATCTGAAAGCTGATGAGATATTGGGCCGTAGAGCTGATTCGAACGTAGTTCTTTGACGAAAGTTGTACAGTTAAGATGGCTTTCGTCAAAGTCGGGGAAATTCGCAGAATTTGCCCAAGACGAATCCGCTCTGCGGCGCCACTTTTCATTTTTTATTAATCAATACTAGAGCGGAAAAATGAAAAGCCTGAAAAATTCTTTCGAGAATTTTTCTTAGGCCTGAATGTTTAAGAGGTCAGCATCAACCAAGCCTAACATTCAGTTAATATTGTTTATCAGTTTACATGCTGATGAGATATTGGGCCGTAGAGCGGGTTCGAACGTAGTTCATTGGTAAAAGTACACCGATAACACAGCTTTTATCAATGCATGAAAAATCTGCAAGATTTTTCAAATGCGAACTTCGGAAAATCCCGAGGATTTCCCAGTTGTTCCGAACAGGAGCTTTCCGAAACAATCCGCTCTGCGACGCAGAGACCTGAATATTCAAGGGATCTACAGAACACTTTTGAACATCTCCATGCAGAAAGGTACAATTGTCGATCGGACCATCTGGGGTGATCGATATGGAGATGACAATAGGGAGGGTCAACCCCAACATCAGGTTCTCCAGGTACGAGACGCCCTCGGCCATGAGGAAGGCCGGAGCCTTCCTCCCGAGGAAGCTCATGGACATGGGACTCTACGAGTACAGGCTCTCACCATACATGGGCTGTGAGAAGAGGTGCAGATACTGTTTCGAGCTTCACAATGAGTTCATACAGAAGGATGAGATCAAGATAAAGACCAATACGGTGTCCCTTGTAAGCAAGACCATTCCGAACCTCTCCGGAAACAACGCCATCCTGGTGGACGGATACGATTCGGAGCAGGCGGAGAGCAGGGAACGGCTCATCAGGAGATCGCTGGAGATCATCGTGGAGCGGGGGCTTCCGGTGATCATCCAGACAAAATCCGACCAGGTATTGAGGGATATGGAACTCCTTCTGGAATCAAAGGCCAAGGGGGCCTACGTAAAGGTGTTCTTCTCCCTCACCAGTCTGAGCGATGAGATCCATCGAACCTTCGAACCCTACACATGCCCCCCCCGGGATCGGATCAGGGCAATGGGCAAACTGTCCGATACCGGCATTCCAACGGATGCGATCCTAATGCCGATACTCCCATATATCTCCGACACGGAAGAGGAGCTGGATCCGCTCTTCTCCGCGGTTAGGGAGAAGGGATGCGGCCACATAATTCCCGGACCCCTGAGATTGACTTCAAGCGGCCCCCAGAGAGATGCTTTCCTTGAGGTTATCAAGGAGTATTCACCCTCTCTTCTGGAAAGATACGAGAAGCTGTATCCGGCGCGAGGTCAGGGGTGGAAGTTCGGAACGGGCCCACAGAGCGTGGATTACCTGAATGATCTGAACAAAAGAATTGGGACCCTGTCAAGGAGATACCAGATCCCCACGATGTTCAAGAGGCCCGCCCTCGGAAGGTTCGATGTGAAACCACCAACCCAGAGTGATCTGGGAGATTTTTTCTGATGTGGATCCTATTCCTTCCCATCCTATATCAGAAAGGGGACCATTTTCCGATCCCATCTTGAAAGGATAGACACAGCATCCATAGAGGGATCACATTGACCGCCCTGTCATCTATGATCCATCTGTCGTAGGTTCTCCTTGTAACCAGAAATAATTCATATTCCTTATGGAGTGTTAAAAGGGGTCCTGCATCCTTATAAGAGATATTATCGGAATATTTGATCTCGAATGCCCATTTCCTCCCGGGTAGGATCATATCCACCTCCGGACCCTGTTGATAAAAGGGTCTTTCCATCTTCTTGATGTGGTTGAATGCGATCGTCTCTGCCCTGAGACCTTCCTTACACGGCCAGATGGAGAAGAATGAGTGGTCGGACACATAGTATTTTGAACTGGACCTGGCCCTTTTCTTTACTCCGGCTGCCAGTGGATCGGATGAGACTACCAGAAAGCTCTCCTCCAGATACATAAGATAATCCCTTACGGTCCTGAACTGTGTATTGAACGCCCTGGAGAGGTTTGAGAGGTTCAATCTCTGGCCGGAGTTCTCGCAGATGAACGAGAATATGTTCCGTAGGGTATCGACTCTCTTGACCGGAAATATGGATACGATATCTCGAAGGAACGTGATGTCAAGCATATCTGCCAATATCTCCTTCCCCCCACGATCATAAACCCCCGGCATACCTCCAATTGCGAGATATTCATTGAAGGCCACCTCATACTCCCTCATATCATCGGGCATTGCGATATCTTCCAGGTCCAATCTATCCGGTTTTATCCCGTTTTTTCTCAAATATTCCGAGAA
>CBDVER010000187.1:0-4307 GCA_965373055.1 uncultured Thermoplasmata archaeon | reverse complement strand
GGGGATGGGCCCGGAGAGCACGGCCCTGTTCACCCTGGGATCGATCGTCCTCTCCTCATCCCTGGCGCTGGCCCTATACGGGCTCATCCTGAGGGTGAAGGGATCCGGCGACCTCGGACTGATGGTCTCTGCCAACCTCTCCAGGAGGCCTGGCAAGGTCCCTGTTTCAATAGCGGTCCTCGCCCTGACGCTCTCATTGGCCCTATCGCTGAGCTTCGTCGGGTCCATCCTTGAGGAGGACCTAAGATCCGACATGGGATCGTACGGAGGCGAATACGAGCTGGTGGTGGAGACCGGCTCCCCGTTCACGGGGGACCTTGATGATATCACGTCGGATGTGGAGATGAACCACATCGCACCCCTCCTCTCCAGGGGCGATGAGGGGGGCAAGTGCTCCAACATCAACGCCCCGTTCCCTCCGAGGCTGCTGGGATATCGCTCATCATCCGACATGTACAACTTCTCCCTGATCGAAAGGGACGCCTCCTACTCATCGGATACGGACGCCTGGGACGGCCTTGAGACGATCATCGACCGTAAGATGCCGATAATGGTGGACCAGAACACTCTTCAATGGATATACTTCAAGGGGCTTGGGGACACCTTCACTATCACGACAGAGGACGGGAGAGAGGTTGAACTGTTGGTTGTAGGCGTGCTCTCCCCTTCAATTCTCACGGGAAGCTTCGTGATGTCCTCCGTAAACCTTGTATTGCTGTTCCCGGAGGGCGCCTCCTACACCTACTTCCTCGTGGATACGGACCATCCCGAAGAGGCGGCTGAAACCCTTTCAACATCCTTTTCCTCTATTTCCCCGACCATCACGCTATCGGATGACCTCGCCAGGGAGAACCTTGATTTCGAGCTATCCTACCTCAACCTCTTTCGGGATTTTCTGGTCCTTGGCCTCATCGTTGCGATAGCATCGGCAGCGGTGTTCACTCACGCTAGGGCCGCAACCCTGGGCAGGGAGCTGGAACTGCTTCGAACCATCGGCGTCAAGAGGGGCCGTGCCGTGCAGTACTTTTTCGTTGAGAACCTGATAGTATTCATCATCGCCACAGCAGGTGCCCTGTTGGGGTCCATCATCTCCTCTCTGATCCTATCCACCTCCATGGGCGTCCCTCTCTCGGGGTCCATCACACCGGTCATCACCATCTCCCTCTCCTTCATCGCCGCCTCGGTCCTGGTGAGCCTGGGATCCGCGTTCTGGGTATTGAGGGGATATCCGCTCCTTGTCAGAAGGGTAGCGTGATAATCGAAAAGCTTTCAATCCTTGAACGACAATGAGGTGATATGGGAAGTTCAGAAAGGTCCAGCGCAGGAGGGATCATTCTGATCCTTCTGATCTCCCTTTCACTCCTTCCGCTGTCATCGATATCTGCGGATGAGGGCTGGACCTCCTTTCGCGGGGACATCCAAAACAGCGGTTACAGGAACGAGACCCTGTATGATGGGCCCCTGAAGCTCCTGTGGGAGGCCAGGGCGGATTCCTCCATCACGAGCTCATTCTCCGTCGGCCCATGGGGGGTCCTGTTCGGAACAGGGAACGGTACCCTGTACAACCTCGATCCCTCAACTGGCGACGTCCTCTGGACCCACAGGATGGGCGGAACCATCGAAGCGACCCCCACATACTCCCCCGATACGGAGTTGATCATGGCGGCGGATAACACCGGAATGGTGAAGGCGATCCACGCCTCCAACGGGACGGTGAAGTGGGTGTGGCAGAGTGGGACAGGCGGAGATATCAGGTCCTCACCCCTGATAGTGGACGGGAGGGTGGTGTTCGGGTCCTACGACGGCAGCGTCTACTGCCTGGACGAGCTCACCGGGGAACGGCAGTGGCGTTACCTCGGATGCTCCGGCTGGGTCCACACGTCCCCTTCCTATCACAATGGCAAGATCTATTTCGGCTCCTGCGACGGACTGCTGAGATGTGTGGAGATACTCGACGGCGGGGAGGTCTGGAGCTTTCAGGCGGATTACATCCCATCGTCGCCGGCCGTGTCGAACTCCAGGGTATATTTTGGATCCTACGACAGGAACCTCTACTGTATGGATGCTGATACCGGAGAGATCTCCTGGAACCGATCCCTTGGCGACGGCATATCTTCCTCTCCTGCCGTGGATGGGGACGCCGTCGTGGTGGGTTGCGACAACGGGGTCCTGTATTGTTTCGACGCTGGGAACGGGACCTTGAGATGGGAGCGGTATATGGGCATGGCGAGGATCGAATCCTCCCCCATCCTGCTGGACGACATGGTCCTGGTAACCTACGACCAGGGGCTGGTGATCCTCAACAGGACCGACGGATCGTTGAACAGCTCCTTTGAGATGGGGGACACGGATGGGACCTCCCCCGCCTATTACGACGGATCGATCTTCTTCGGGGACACCAACGGTTACATCAGGAGGATAGGCCCGGAGGATGTGATAGACGAAACCGGAGAGGAGGACGAACCCGAGCCCAGGAGGCTGGAGTTCCTCTTCGCCCTTCTGGCGTTCAAGACGATGATCTACGTATCCATAGCTATTATTTTCCTCCTGGCGATGAGAAAGATGAGAAGATCCAGATGAAGTCCAAAACGTGACTTATGATACGATTATGCGTTTTGGCCACATAGATTGCGAACAGGGATTAGAAATCCAATAGATTATGTTCGCAACTATAATAACTTTAATCAAGTAAGTAAACCACTCAAGGCCAGGGGATTCCGATCGTAAGGGGTGTATCATGAGATCCAAAGGATTCTATCTACTCTTCGCCCTTCTTCTTCTGGCCCCCATGCTCTTGATCACCTCTGGGTCAGCATCATGGTCCGAGTGGAGGGGGTCCCCGATAAACACGGGGACGGCGGAGGGGGAGCTTCCCGCGGAGGGAAAGCTCAGGTGGAGCTTCAGGGCGAACGATCAGGTCCTCTCCTCCCCCAGCTTCCACGATGGTGGAATGCTCATCGGGTCCGATGACGGGTGGATCTATTCTCTGGACCCGGATGCCGGCTCCCTGAGCTGGAAGTTCAAGACGGGGGGGCTCGTACAGACCACCGCCCTTATCCGTGGATCCAGGGCATATTTCGGATCTGCTGATGGCAGGATGTACTGCATCCAGCTGCCAGGAGATGACGACGTTCCCGTTGAGATATGGTCCTACGACTGCGGGGCCCAGATCTTCTCATCCGCCCATTACTATCTCGATTCCATACTGTTCGGCTGCCACGACGGGAACCTCTACAGGCTCTCCCTGGACGGGGACCTCATCTGGAAGGCCCGGATCGGGAGCGACATCTGGGCATCTCCCACGATCGATGAGGAGAACGGACTCGTATACATCGGCTCGATCGACGGCGCCTTCAGGTCCGTATCCCTCGATGACGGTGTCATCTTATGGACGTTCAACACTGTGGAGCTCTACTCCACCGCAACACTCCACAACGGCCTCCTCTATTTCGGTGGAGGTGAGGACGATATGTTCTGGGCCCTGAATGCGGATAACGGGTCCGTCGTATGGTCCTTCGAGGTAGGGTATCCCGTCTACTCGTCACCCACCATCTACGATGATAGGGTGTACTTCGGCTCCTTCGAGTACTGCTGGTGCCTTCCGGCGGCCGACCCGGACGGAAGCGGTGAGGTCCAGGAGGAGGAGGTCCTCTGGTCCACCGAGACCAGGGATTTCCAGGGGGGGTCATCGCCGGTCCTGAACAACGGCACCCTCTACATCGGATCGGACGATTACAACATGTACTGTATGGATGCATCGACCGGCGTTATACTCTGGAACTACACCACAAAGGGCTATATCTACAGCTCGCCCGTCCTGCACAACGGATCCATATATTTCGGGTCCTGCGACTGGACCGTCTACTGCATCGGGGACCGGCCCATCGGCCTATCTGTCAGGATGGTCCCGGACCTGCTGGAGTTCACCTCTGAAGATACCGTGGGCATCAATATCACCGTTCTGGACCAGAACGAGGTGATGGTGGCGGGATCGCTCATACATTTCACCGTCTCCGCAGGCGAGATGACCTTCGAGGGCGAGGCCGTAACGGATCAGAAAGGGGCTTTCCATGCCGTTTACGTGCCGCCGGTCGTATCTTCCAGGTCCACCATAGAGGTCACCGTCAGGGCCGGGATGAACGACATGGCCGATGGGGTCACAACGGCCTCTTTGATCGTGGAGCCAGGGTCGGATACCGGCGAGGACGTCGGCTCGGCGATAGACCTGGAGGCGAAGCGGATCCCCTATGTCCTTGGAGCGGGGGCCATAATAACATTTGACATTCTGATACTGGCCTTGATCGGAC
>CBDVER010000186.1:0-4332 GCA_965373055.1 uncultured Thermoplasmata archaeon | reverse complement strand
AATAAAGCTCTCCATCCGTAACTTCCTGCGAAAGCCGGGAAGGAGCATCTCCACCATTCTCGGAGTTGCGATGTCTCTCGCCCTGTTCCTGGCATTCATGATGGCCATGGACTCCATGTACGCTCTCTTTGACAGGGAAGCGGAAGGGAACAGATGGGATTACGAGATAATGATGCAGGGGTTCTCGCCTGAGAACGTGACCGCCGACTGGTCCGTGAGGTTCGAGGAGATAGGATCGATCAATCACGGCATGGTCATCCCAATTGAACTCGATGATGGTCAAAACCCGGAAATGGGCCTGCTATATGCCCTGGAGGATACGGAAAAGGCATTCAATTTCAATATGGAAAAAGGAAGCTTCAAACAGGGTGAGATATTGATATCCAACTATCAGGCCGATGAGATGGGCCTGGACGTGGGAGACCAGATGGAATTCGTGATCCCCACGATAAATGAGACCGGAGGGTACCAGAGATCCACAGTGAGCCTTACCATCTCCGGAATTCAGGACAACCACATCGGCAGTATATTCTACACCGACCTGGCGACACTTCAGGGCCTTTCAAACATGAATGAGACCATCAATATCGTCTACCTGGATATGTCGGAGGATGGTAAGATCATATCCGTGGAGAACGGCCTCATTATGACCCCCGGCGTCTCCTCGGTACGTCACATGGATGATATGACCAACATGCTGGAGGATTATTCGGACATCTTCATGACGATGGTCTTTGTCATGGCGTTCATCAGCTCCCTGCTGGCAGCGGCCATTATCTACACCATGTTCAAGATATCGGCCCAGGAGAGGGAGAGGGATTATGCGACGATGAAGACGCTGGGAACGTCCATTGGAAAGATCGCCAAGCTTCTTGCCTTTGAGGCGACCTACATTACCGTATGGGGGATCGGCCTGGGTGTGGTAGGGGCATACGGACTGGCCAACCTTATGTTCGCAAACGCGGATGAGTTCGCCGAGTTCAACATACAGATCATCTTCTCGTGGAACGGCTTCTTTATCGGGTGCATGATAATTATCGGCGTTGTGGTCGTGGTCTCACTGCTGACCATCAGGTACATTCAGAAGATCAACATCGCCAACGTGATCCGGGAGAGAAGCACGGGATGATCCTCTATTCATCCCGCCTGCCGTACCTCATCTTTGCAGCCCTGTAGGATCTCGTGTCGAGGTCAACGTCCCCGAACCTCAGGTAGATCGCGATCAGCTCGATTATCCCGATCATGAAGGAGACGATGACGATGGATAGAGGTATCGTGATGTCGATGAAAAAGGAGGAGAGGAACGTGAAATAGATCAACACCACCGACAGGCGCATCATGTTGGTGTGGACGACCATGAGCTTTTTGAACTTAATAAGTGGGATCAGAAGCGAGATGAAAAAAAGTGTGAACAGTGGGATCAACAGGTACAGGTTGTCCCTCATCACGTTTGGATAGAGGTAGAGAATGAAGAAAGTGGTGGAGAACACGAAGAACGCATCTGCAAGGACGTCAAGGCTTTTTCCGATCTCGGTTATCATATTGAACTTCCTGGCGACCATGCCGTCGAAGAGGTCGGTGGACCCGAGTATGGAGAAGGATATGAAAAGAGGGAGTGGCCACCTCGCGAACAGGAACAGATAGAGCAGGGGTAAAAATACGATGCGGGATAGGGAAAGCAGATTGGGAGCCTTGAGGAGGTCCTTATTTCCTGTCATGGTGTCCCCACGTTGTATACCACCACTTCGATGATATATAATAATGGCCCGTGAATTCCCGGGACTCCTTCTTTTAAACATCTTGATCTGATGACTCGGCCTCCTTCTCCATAACCTCTATGAGCTCTATCCGGTAGATGAGCTTCTTTCCCGACAGGGGATGGTTCAGGTCAACGGTGATCCTCTCGCCGTCTATCGACGTGATCCTGGCGGTGACGCCGAGCCCCTGCTTCAGCTGGATCTGTATCTGGCTGCCCACTACAGGCGTACCTTCGACGGGCAGGTCCCTGAGGTCCATCTCGAAGATCCGTTTCGGATCGATCTCGCCGTATCCCTGGGAGGGCTCCAGGGTGATCGTCCTCTCAACGCCGACCTCCATGTTCCTGACGGCCTCGCTGAAGGCGGGAAGGATGTTGGGGGAGCCAACCTCAAACTCCTTGGGGGCCCCCGTTCCAAACGTGGAGTCGAAGACGGTCCCATCCTCGAATGATCCCTCGTAATGTACCCTGACCATATCCCCGTCCTTGATCGTCATCCGCTTATCTCCATATCGATGGACTTTGTAATTATCTACTATCGTATATATTGTTCTACATTTTGGGAAAATTTTGGGAAAAGGTTTTATTCTTTTCATCCGAATATACCATACGGTGATCCAGATGGAAGAGGAGCTTGCATATTACTGCGATGGATGTGATAAGGTCATCAAGAAAACGGGGGAGATCGAGTACGCTCCGGAATGCTGCGGGAAGGAGATGAGGATCATGCCTCTCAGGGAGTGTGGTAAGGACCCTTCCTTTGCCGAGCACGCCCGATTGGATGATGATGATCAGCCGTGCGATCCGGGCCTGGGATGAGAGGGGCCATAATGGCTGGAGATTTCACATCGTCCACTAGTATAAATTAATTGAATATTTTATAATACGTTAGCCAAAGTATATATTCCTTGGTTTTTTTTATATGTTCAGGATAATTCGAAAAAGGGGAGAGCGTATATGAGCTATGACATCGAGCTGATAGTAAAGGATCAATATGTTTGTGCGAAGGCCAGCGGGCCTTCCTCCCTGAAGAGCGATATAGATTTCGGCAAGAGGGTGATCCGGGCCTGTGAGGATTCCGGGAGGAGATCGGTTCTGGTGGATGTGAGGAAGATAACAGAGACATCCAGGGTCATCGATTTTTACCAGCTTGCGAAGGAGGTATCCCCTCTTGCTCTGGGTAAGATCAGTAGATGTGCACTTGTGCGGAGGAAGCTCGGTGATGTGGAATCCTTTACCGAGTCAGCCATGAGGCACCGGGGAATAAACCTCAGGTCCTTCAATGACGAGAAAGAGGCCCTCTCCTGGCTCCTGAGCGATGAAACGTGAGAAAGGCATAACCGGTAACTCCAGGTCTCATCAGCCATCCTCTCCATTTGAGATGACCAGGTCGAAAATTACATATTGGATCGAATTTTACAAAGATAAAATATAGGAGTGTCTCATTTATTCCAATGAATTATTAAAAATGGAATTTAGGGGAGACCATGAGAGGAGTGGCACGTTTCACATTGAGTTCATCTGTTCTTGTTGTTATCATCTCGATGATCATCTCCCCATGGAGTGTAATGGATGGCCAGATGGTGTCCGGATCCGATGAGAAGGGAGGATCGGATACCAGGGTGGTGGTCTTGAACAATGATCACGGCCATATCTGGTATGATGATTTCTCCGATCAGAGCGGGATCTCAAGCATGAGCAACACCATGGTCATTAATGAAAAAATACAGTCCGGTGAGGCCGTTTTTTCAGAGGATTTCGAAAGCTATACCGATGATCAGAATATTGTGGGCTCGAATGGATGGACACATCACACCAATAACAACGATGGAACATTCGTATGTGATACTTCAAGGCCATATTCAAGCAATACGCCGCATGTGGGCTACCACTTCAATGATCAGCACTACTCCATATCATCCTTTTTATCGGGCACCTTCCTCCTCACGCAGGGAACGTACGAATTGTGGGCGATGACCAGCCACCTCGATTCGACCTACACGACAACCTCCATGAATATTGTGGGAGAAAGTGGTGATTGGCCCACAGCAGAGGACCGTATCCTGGATGTTGCCTTCTCGCGAGGGGGATTCGGCTGTCGCGGGAGCACCGGTAGCTGGAAAATGCTCAACATGAACATCAATGTCAATACATGGTATCGTATCTCCGTGGATTTTGACTGCGCGACCCAGCTGTGTAACGTGTTTCTCTATGATGCCATGGGCACATTGATCGGTAGTGAAATTGATGTGGGTTTCCAATTTCCGCAGACTTCCGCCAAGCGGTTGATGTTGAACTGCAATACGAGAAGCTATTACACGAGATCATATTGGGATGACGTCGGGATCATCGATAGGTCCGGATCGGGGAGCCTCATTTCGAACCAGATAGATCTTCCGATCGGAAAGCTGTGGTCAACGTTGAGGATCGACAAGGAAGAACCCGGAAGCAGCTGGATAGACCTGGAGATACTGGACGGATCGGAAGAGAGGATCGAAAATTTTGGCTATGATGCAAACGCGTCGGAGATCGATATATCAGGCCTGAACTCATTGGGAGTGCAGACAATGAAACTC
>CBDVER010000185.1:0-4357 GCA_965373055.1 uncultured Thermoplasmata archaeon | reverse complement strand
AAACGGCATCTGGCATGGAGCCATTCGTGGTGGGAAAGCCAAACCCCTACTCGACGTTGATGGCGGTGAACCTTCTGGACCTGGACCCAATAGATGTGCTTATGGTGGGGGACAGATACGATACGGACATCGCCGCGGGCAGGGCTGCCGGGACCGAGGTCGCCATGGTCCTCTCCGGGGACATCAAGGAGTGCCCGGAGGCCGGCCTGCGCTGTTATCCGGACCTTCTGAGCCTGGTTCACTCATCCAGAAGCGGCTGAACCTGCTCCATGACGGACCTTCTCACGTTCTCCTCGGTGAACACCTCAAGGTTTCCGTTGACAACCACGGAGGGGATGCCTGCTTCCGACAGTATCTTCATTGCGGGGACCACCTTGTCGTAGAACTCCTGGAGCCTGGACCTTATCCTGTCCTCCACATCGTCCGACCTCTGCTTGAGCTTGCCCCCGCACTTGTCGCAGTGGACGTTGTCCTTTGAGGGCTTGAACTCGATATGGTAAACCTTCCCGCAGTCGCTGCAGAGCCTCCTTCCCACTGTCCTACCAACTATTAGGTCATCCTCGTTCTCCACCAGCACGATCAGGTCCAGGGAGACCCCCTTCTCCTTCGAAAGGTCGATAAGGAACCTGGCCTGCTCCGCCGTCCTGGGGAAACCGTCCAGTACCATCCCCTTGTAGCCCGTCCTTGAGAAGAACTTCTCAAACAGCGCATTCGTAATTGTATCCGGAACGAACTTGCCCGCGTTGATATTCGCCTTTGCCTTCAGCCCCAGGACCACGCCGGATAGGTCGCCCTCCGCACCTGTGGCCTTCCTTATGGCGTCCTCTATCTCCCCGTCCGGAACGAAGCCGGAGGGGTCGTTATCATCGAAGAACTGTGATATCTCCCCATCGTATCCAGAGGCGTCGAACTGGCCCATGTACTCCCTGAAGATATTGCCCGTGGAGAGCTGTTCAAGTGAGAACTCCTTCGTTAGAACGTCTATCCTGGGCTGCTTCCCCGCCCCGGATTTTCCGGAAACTATTATGTTATCTATCTGTGATCTTTTAATCATGTGAGCACCTGTGGGCGCCCCTATGAATAAGCACTATTTATCATTAATTGAACAGGGTATTGGTCTGAAATTAAACCTGCAAATAACCTATTTTGCAAACTGCTCATAAAGGAACGAAATCGTCTAGCCTGGATATGTTCGGGTTTATTTTTCCCTCCCTTATAAGCGATAGATTGATGTCAATGATGATCGGTTTCTCTATGAGATATTCGTCATATACCATCCTTAGCGAATCATAGTACCTCCTAGCCGTAGCGTGGTCGGACCCGGAGAACATCACAACCAGATCGTACTCGCCGTTCACATAGAGCACATTCAGAATTCGAACGTTCTGTTTCAGCGGCTCCTTGCGGATCAATCTCGTTTTGATAAGATCTGCGAGGTCTTTTGTCATCGGCTTGAGTTTCATGAGTATCATGTACATGACATGGTTCATAACGCTCTCATCGATCACCGCGGTATACCCCCAGATGACATGGTCTTCCTCCAGTTTCCTCTTCTTCCTCCAAACCTTCTGTCTGTAGCTTCCCATCTCCCTGGCGATCTCCCGGATACTCCTTGTCGGGTCATCTGTCAAATGTTTCAGTACACCTGAGTACCATTTATTGTTACTATTGACATTATTATCAGCCATATTATTACCAACTGTTACATCATATAGTAACATAGATGTATATACGTCACATCTAATAAGGTTATTGGAGGCGAGAACATGGCCGAAGACACAAACGATGATATCGACATCGAATTCGAACGGATCATCATCAATCCGATGGATTACGATATAGAGGTGAGAAAGAAACTATGGCATCTCCTCAGGGAGATGGGTATCCGATACGAATACGAGTACTACTGATACTGATGTCATGAATGGATAAAGGTGATAGGTATGGAAAAGGATCCAGGGAAAAACACATTGGAGAACTTACGAAAAAGCTATCCTGAGAAATTCATCCCCGAGGAGAGGATCTTCAGAGACATACATCGAGGAGACACGATATTTATCGGAACCGGATGCGGAGAACCCCAGTATCTTGTAAACGCCCTCTCGAGATTTGTCGAGGCGAACCCGAAGGCATTCTTCGATGCGGAGGTCATTCACGTATGGACCCTTGGTGTAGCACCTTATGCGAAGGAGAAGTTCAAGAAGAACTTCCGCCACAACTCTTTTTTCATCGGCGAGAATACCAGAGATGCCATCAATTCCGGCCTTGCCGATTACACCCCGATATTTCTCTCGGAGGTGCCCGATATGTTCCGGTCCGGGATGATCGATATCGATGTCGCCCTGATCCAGGTATCCTCTCCGGATATTCACGGATATATGAGCCTTGGCATATCGGTTGACATCGTAAAGGCTGCAATCGAAAGCGCATCCCTGATCATCGTGCAGATCAATCCCTTGATGCCCAGGGTCCATGGTGACGGTTTCATACACATAAAGGAGATCGATCACGCCATAATACACGAGGAGCCATTGTTGGAGTTTGGGAACCATATAGAGGGGAATGTGACACAGAAAATAGGTGAATACGTCGCCCGTCTGGTTCAGGATGGAGATACGATCCAGGTCGGCTACGGAAATCTCCCCAATGCCATCGTTTCAAACCTCAAGGGTAAAAAGGATCTGGGAATTCACACTGAGCTTCTCAGCGACGGCCTGGTGGAACTGATAAGGTCCGGTGTTGTCAATAACAGTAAAAAGAGCATCGATCGTGGGAAGACGATCGCCTCCTTCAGCATGGGGAGCAGGGAGACATATGAATATCTTAACGACAATCCATCCATTGAGTTCAGGTCGATCGAGTACACCAACGACCCGTTAATAATTGCGAAACACTCCAACCTGACAGCGATCAACAGCGCCCTTGAGATAGATCTGACCGGACAATCCACTGCTGAATCCCTGGGAAAGACCTTTTACAGCGGCATTGGAGGACAGGCGGATTTCATGAGAGGTGCGGTCCTATCCAGAAACGGAAAGACCATCCTTGCACTTCCCTCCACAGGTAATGACGGTAAGGCATCCAGGATAGTACCATCTCTCATGGAAGGTGCAGGTGTGACGCTCACCAGAGGTGATATCCACTATGTGGTAACCGAATACGGGATCGCATACCTGCACGGAAAGAACATCAGGGAGAGGGCATTGGAGCTGATATCCATCGCACACCCAAAATTCAGGCCAGATCTGATCAGGGAGGCGAAGAAGAGGAACCTGATATACAGCGATCAGGCCTTCATCCCCGGAAAGAAGGGTGAATATCCAGAGAACCTGGAGACCTACAGAAGAACAAAGGAGAACCTCGATCTCTTCCTTCGACCCGTGAAGATCAGCGATGAACCTCTGCTGAAGGATTTCTACTACTCCCTCTCTGATAGAAGCATGTACCGAAGGTTCATCTCGGCTCGCAAGGACATGCCCCACGAAAGGCTGCAGGATTTCGTTATAATCGACCACACGAAGGAGGTGGTGATCCTGGCCATCAAGAAGAAGAGCAACAGGGAGATGGTGCTCGGGATCGGCCAGTATGCGGTGGATCTTGATACACATACGGCCGAGGCCGCATTTGCCGTGAGGGATGGTTATCAGAACATGGGCATTAGTACGGAACTTCTCAAATATCTCACATTCCTGGCAAAGAAACAGGGCCTGCTTGGATTCACCGCGGATGTGCTGATGGAGAACAGGGAGATGCTTCACGTTTTCGAGAAGATGGGATTTGACATACAAAGATCTGCGGAGGAATCCGTCTACGAATTGAAAATGGCATTCAGGATGATAACATGAAGAAATATTCATTCGGTATCAAGGACCTGTTCGAGCCTGAAGGTGTGGCGATAATCGGCGCCTCCAGAATTTCCGGCAAAGTGGGTTATAAGCTGATCGAGAATGTGGTAACCAGCGGCTACCAGGGTGGAATATATCCGGTAAACAGGAACGGTGGGGAAATACTTGGATTGAAAGTTCACACATCGATCAAGACCATCGGATCCAGGGTGGATATCGCTATTATTTCCATACCCGCCAAACATGTTCTGGATTCTGTCAAGGAGTGTGGGGAGATAGGGGTGAAATTCCTGATAATAATCACCTCCGGTTTCGCCGAGGTCGGGAATATCGAGGGGGAGAGACGGATCCTTGAGGAGGCCAGGAAATACGGTATGAGGGTACTTGGACCCAACATTTTCGGCATCTATTCCAGCAAGATGGATCTCAATGCCACATTCGGCCCCGCCAATATAAAAAAGGGAAACATTTCCATCATCACCCAGAGCGGGGCCCTGGGCATCGCAATGATC
>CBDVER010000184.1:0-4362 GCA_965373055.1 uncultured Thermoplasmata archaeon | reverse complement strand
CGACCATGGAGGATTCAACGGCCAGGGAGACGGATGCGAAGGAGGAGTACGACAGGGTGTCGCCGTCTTTGAACCTCTTCTCGAGCTCGCCTTTATCCCTCTCGTCGAAGAACGACCCCATCAAAGCGGGTTCCATCAGGACCGGCAGGTCCCTATCGTAGTGGATATGGGTGCTCTTCCCGTCCCTGACCTCATCCAGAACCTCCTGTATGTAGAGAAACAGCGAATCGAGCTCCCCATCGGAGAGCTCCTGTACCTTCTTCCCCTTGTCCAGATAGGACCTGAAGCATACCTCCTCCGCGTAGATAGGGGGAAGGTTTACCTTCCTTATCAGGAACCTGACAACATCGTCCTTCCACTCCTCCACCAGCTCCTTCATCCCATCAAGGGTGAGCTCCAGGGGGTCCATGCCGGACGGGGGCGGTGAGAACTCCTCCCCCCTCTTAACGGTCCTGCTTGCCCAGGACCTCGAGGTATAGGGCGCCTCGATGACCCCGCCCCTGACCATTATCAGGTTTCCATCGCCGAACAGCTCCAGGTAGAGCTTGATGTCATCCTCCTCCCCTCCGGAGAAGGTGAGCACCACTACCCTGTCCATACCCACCTGGGATATCTCCTTCAGAACCCGATTCCTCAACCTCTTGCGGAGCATCATCGCATACGGTGAAGGGGTCTTGGGCATCTCCCTCATCACGTGGGGCGTGAAGAAGAGATAGCCGCCTATGTGGAAGAACAGGTCTGCCTTGGTGTATCTCCCTTCCCCTCCCGCCCCGAATCCGGTCTTATCCTCGGGTTTGTAGGAGAGAAGCGCCTCTGCAAGCGACCCCTCCTGGCCCGCATGCGGCTCGAGATCTGACCTGTAAACGTTGAACCTCATGACAAAGGAGCCGTGGTCAAGCTGATACGCCTTCTGGAAACGGCTGCCCACCAGTATCTGGCTCTCCTCCACGAACCTTCTTATGGAGAGCGAGGAGAGGTTCTTCTTGAGCATGAAGGCAAATAGACAACATATATTAATACATCTGATGTGAAATGCCATATCTCGTGTGGAACCTGGTGCGATATGTCATTGCCCATATATAGTAAAACATACATTATCTCTAAAAGGCCATAAAGGAGGGTCCATGATGATGGAAGAAGAGATAATAGACGTCGAGAGAAAACTGGTCGGGCGGACGCCCTACCACTATCATCTCGATGCAAATGAGACTACGCTTAAGGCTGATTCGGGTTTCGGGAAGGTGGGGGCGAAGATGGACCCCAAGACCGGAGCTCTTATGTACGAGCAGTACGAGGATTGGATCACCAAGCAGATGTTGCAAAAGGAGGAGAAGGAGCGGGAATCCATCAGGTTCTCCAAAGATTCCAAGGCCATGATAACATTCCAGGAGAAGGAAAAGGTCATTATGGCCCAGGACGGAAACATCATCGAGCATCTCGCGGGGGGACTTGTATCCGTTGAGAACCTCTCTGCCAAGGACAGGATATGGGATATCGATGTGGGCCTGATGGTGGAGGGTATGGACGCGGTACTGGATTTCGACAGCCTCAGCGCAAAGGAGCTGGAGCCCGGCGAGAGAAAATCCAGGGAGTACAGGCTCAACCTCATGGAGCCGTCGATAGCTCTGGAGGAGGTCGTATCCACTCATCCGGACCATCCACAGTCGTTTATAATCAAGAAGGGACAGACAACCTCCGTGAGCCTTCAGCTGGGCGTGAAGAACCTGGACACCATCCCGTACAGTGATCTTGTCATCTCCAAGGAGGTCCCGTTGGACCTCAAGAACATAATATTCCCCGGTGAGGATGCAGAGGATGTCTCCATCGAGGAGGGGAGGCTCGTATGGCGCTTCAAGAGGCTGGACCCGGGCCAGGTGAAGGTCCTCAGATACGAGGGGGACATGAAGCTTGACGAGCCTGAACCGGTCCCCACCGGCGACATCATCATAAAGGCCGTTGCGGACGACCTCAGTTCTACGGTCGTTGTAACCTCCTTCGAGGCGATGTGCAGGAACATGTACTTCATAGAGGCGGACGAGACCGAGGAGCCCGGCGAGTGGGCCTGCAGGTTCGTCTGCGAGAATACATCCCAGTTCGAGGTGGAGATACTCAGGGTCGAGGTGCAGGACCCCCAGACCAATCAGGTGTATATGAACCTCGACAGGACGGGGACCTATGTGGAACCCCAGGGCAGATGGGAATCCGAGACCTGGCTGGTCACCCACAGGGACCGCCCCACCTTCATCAAGAACATGGTCCTCAACATCGTGCCCGGCATCACTAAAAAGACGGAGTACGCCCTGACCAGAAAGGGGGGCGACTTCCTGCCCGGAGCGATCTCCTTCAGGAAGAACTTCGACCGCAGGCAGGTGGAGGCGAAGAGGGAGACAGATATCACCTCAACGATGTTCATCGAGAACACCGGAGCTGCCGACCTGGAACAGATCATCGTCAGGGACATCGTACCCAGATACATGATCGCACCCAACCCATCCTCCATCGTGATCGAGAGGGAGGGAATGAGGCTTACTGACAACATCGGGGTAACCGTGGAACCGGCCGATGAGGGTCCCAACGTGGACAAACAGATGTACATCAGGATCGACGACCTCTCCGCCCACGGCGGGCCGCTCAGGAAGGGGGAGATGATAGCGATCACCTACAAGGCCAGGGTCTTCAGGCCCGAGCCGAACACCACGATAACAGCACCCGCAGAGGTGGATGCAAGGCCCTATCTGCCGGGGCCCGTCCTCAACGGAGAGGACACGGCAGGCGTCCCGGTGGTGGACGTGACCCAGATCCTAAGGAGGTTCTCCATCGGGAAATCCATAGAGCAGGGAACGGCCGTCGGACAGTATCATATCGAACTTCTGTACCGCAACAGGGGCAATGCACCTGTCACGGGCCTTCAGCTCAAGGACCTCATTCCCGAGAACTTCACGGGTGGACCCTACAGCATCGAGCCCGACATAGAGCACACCCCCGAGGGCATCAAACTGCTCTCCTGGAACATCCCCAAGATAGATGCCGGTGAAACGCTGGTCATCTCCTATACGATCAAGGGTGAGGGCGAATATCATCCAAGGGACGCACAGGTGTTCTACAACGCATCATGAGCTCATCGACCATAGGAGGGCCTTCTGGGGGCATTCCTCATGGGCCTGATATCCTCTTCCAGGGGAGCCTCTTCCTCTTTGGAACCTCTCACCTTTGCGTAGATGTGGTACGCTCCCTCGATGATGAACGGTATCATGATGATGCATATTATGGAGATTATCAGGTTTCTAACGGAGTTGGAGGGGGGGTCGCTCTTTCCCTCCAGCTTGAGCTTGATGATGCCGAACCAGGGGATCTCGCCCACCGATTTTCCCAGGACCCACTCCTTCTTCACAGGCTCAAGGTAACCTGCCCCCGGGCCGAACAGTGAGTTCTGGTCCACGTTCTCGTTATTATCTCCTTTCGTTATGAAACCCGAGTGGGGGTCCACCCCCTTGTTCCTGAAATTCGCCAGTATGGCCTCGATGTTGATCGTGATGTTCTTCACCGTGGGCCACTCGTAGTTCTCTATGGTGACCCTGGAGCTCTGGTCCACAAGTCCCATCGAGGGAATATCATAGCTGTTGTTGGCCTCATTGTACTGGATGTATAGGACCGCCCGATGAATGATGGCGGTTCGTTCGCTGTCCCCGTCGGGCCGGAATATGATGACATCTCCGTAGGAGTTGTAGGTGCGGTGGTCCCTTCCGATGCCCTCCTGATACGGGATGATCTCATCCCTCTCCCCGATATCCTTGACGAACACGAGGTCGCCTGTATCGATAACCCCCACCTGTGACTCCTCGGGGGAGTGCATCATCGAACCCGACTGGACCACCACAAGTGGAGGCCAGTTTCCGGTATATGTGTAGAGGGCTCCGATTATTATCAACAGGACCATCACGGCCCCCAGGAAATCAAAGAAGAACGACCTCCCCTCGGTTAAGATCCTCCGGGTCAGGGTCTTTTTTTCGGGGTCCTGGGGGGGCTCCTCGACCATACGACGCCTTGGGCCCTGGCGGTTCCTCTGGGGGCCTGCTCTGCCCATATCGGGGCCCATTCTTGGAGGGGCTCTTCTTATCTGAGTTCTGGCCATGGGGACACCGTTAACCTGTGAGTGTAACGATGGGCCATTAATAAGTTTTATTGAACAGAGGTATCAGAAGGGATATCAAGGAGTATGCCGATCTTCCCATATGAGAGAAGGGCTTCTCGTGTGCGGGAACCTCAACATCGACCACATCCTGTCGGTCTCGTACCTGCCGGGAGAGGGAGAGTCCGCCCCCGTATCGGGTAGGAGGGTGGAACACGGGGGGTGCGGTGGAA
>CBDVER010000183.1:0-4405 GCA_965373055.1 uncultured Thermoplasmata archaeon | reverse complement strand
ATAATCGGTCAGCATGTGTTCGGTCTGGATGGATACAGACCAGTGACCATCTATCGGGCCTTCCATGGAGATATTTCCCTGATCGGGAGGCGTGGAGGATGATCGGTACTCCATCCACACCTCGGCAATATCGATATTGTCCTGCACCTGTATGGAGAAAGTTATTGGATCACCTGTAACGCACGTCCCGTCTGTTTCATCTTCGATGAATTCGGGCAGGGTTACATCTCTGATCAGAACGGTTTTCTCCGGTGTGTATACCCAGTTCATGGAGGGGTCGTGACAGCTGAAATTATACACTATTGGATTCAGTGACTCCAGTATATATACCTCGCCTGTCCAGTTGTTTCCCTCTCCTTTTTCCAACCCCATGGTGGAGATATGGTCCTGTTTGTAGGTCACATAGGCGGCAGATACGAGGACGTTGTCTGTGACCTCCATGGAGAACGTGAACGGTCTACCAGCCATTGCCACCTCCATCGTCAGGTCCCGAACCATATGCGGATCCTCCGTGTCTGATACAGTGACGATGACGCTTGGCATCGACTCATCTATGTGGTTTGCTGCCGTTATATAATAATGATATATCACTCCGTTAGTGATGCTCTCATCGAGATAACCGTTCACATCCGTGGTGGCCAGCAGGGTGAACTCTGTTTCATTATCCGACCTCCTGTACACCCTGTAATCGATCAACGGCGAATTCCCGTCCCATTCGGGGGCATACCATTGCAGGTCGACATATCCGTCACCATATGAAAAAGTGGGATTACTCGGCTCGGAGGGTGGGTAGGAGAGGTTTACCACGGTTACGAAGACATCCATCTTCCCGTTATGGGACGCATCATAGGCGCCGGACACGGTCGGATAGATCTCTGATTCCGTGAATCCGAGGATGCAGGCGTTCCCATCCCCGTCGACGGACAAACCGGTAACCTCATCGTCCTCTCCTCCGCCTATGTAGGTTGATCTGTATATGCTTCCGAGGTTGGGGTTGAGTGCGGCAAGATACGTATCCCTCTTTCCGTTGTGCGTCTCATCGTGAATGGGCTCCACCATAGGCATATCGGCGGATTCCGTGGTAATGGCAAGCAGCAACCTTCCGGCATTATCCATCCCAATTCCCATTCCGGTGTCATCCTTGCTGCCACCTATGAACGATGAGTACATAATTGTGGCCAGGTAACGATCCGTCTTGAACAGGAAACCATCCTTCATGCCATTTCTTGAAATATCATATGCATTTGCTGTGGTCGGGAATGAGTCCGAGGTCGTAGAGCCGGTGACGTATATGTTCCTCTCCTGGTCAATGTAGATATCTTTCCCTTCCTCCTGACCCGTATCACCAACGAGGGTGGACCTGAGGATCTGTGATGTGAATACTCCGAAGGTGGTGATGAATACGTTTGTCTGCGTCCCGGCCCCCAGTCCATAGTGGTCGATGGTAATGGGGAAATCTGCGGAATCCGTACTCCCGGTCAGGTAGAGGATATCGTCATCGTCAATCTTCATTGATAGTGCCCGGTCATCTCCAGTTCCACCCATATATGAGGAATATACTATGGATGAAAGGTCAGGGTCCATCTTCAGGATGAATACATCCTCTCCACCGTTTATGGTCCTGTTCATTCCATTCAGGGAGGTGGGAAGGTCAGCAGACTCTGTCATACCTGTAATATACACGCTTGAGGTATCATCCACCACGATGTCATATGAGATGTCCCTTCCTGTTCCTCCAGCATACGTGGAGGCGAGCAGTGTGGAGCCATCCGGGCTGAATCTGGATATGAACAGGTCCTCGCCTCCAATAGGAGTGGAGCGATTGCACCCAGGTGTTACCGGGAACATATTGGAGTAGGTGGGCCCTGTAACCAGGATATCACCATTGCCGTCAAGCGCAATTCCCATCCCGCTATCATAATCCCCGCCTCCCAGGAAAGTTGCAAATTCGATGGCCGAATCCATCGGGTCGTATTTCACCACATACGCATCCCAGTTGTTATTGTATGATGGATCATAGGGGTTGTTCAGAGCAGGAAACAGGGCTGACCGTGTCTTTCCCGTGATATATACGTTAAAATTTTCGTCGACCACCTGGTCATATGCATAGTCCTCGGAACCTGCACCAATGAATGTTGAGGTAAGGAGGGGGTCGATCACCACCGTTCTCGACCTGTCGTGATCTGCCAGGTCAAAGGAGAACCTGTTTTTGGATAATATCCTGAATTCAGCGTTAATGGTCTCACCTAGATCCTCCCGATAGTGGACGAGAAGGTTCCTGTCCTGTATGGATCGCCCATCCTGAAGCTTGACGTTAAGATCCCCGTTTGGGAGCATCGAGAGGTCGCCCCCATTCAGCTGGACATTGATATCTTCCGACAATCCGCCGGGATGAACGATGAACTCGTACTTCAAACCCTGATCGCCTAGGATATACCTCAGGTCGATATGGTCCCAGAGGCCCATATAGATGATGCTCCTGTAGCTTCTCACCCCTGTGACCCATGAGGAGGGGTCATTTCCGAGGAAGAAATTGCTGAGATGTGAGTGATCTCCCTCTCCTTCCGGAGAGACGATATTTGCCCCCGGGAAGCCGTATCTTAAAATGCCCTCATTTCCTTCTCCACCATCGGAAAGGGTGCCAGATTTGTAAGGTATTATTAGAACCTCGGTGGGGGAAAAATAGATCGTGCCATACGAGAGGCTGGAGCAGAATTCATGATCTGTAGGATATTGACCCTTGTTCTCATTGAAATAACCTATCGTCGGGCCTTGATCCAGTCCGATCGTTGACGGGTCTGGTTCCGCGATCATATCTTCATCAGGAGTGGTACTGTTATCCGTCAAGAGTATCGTGGGGGATATCAATAGCAGCCCTATCAGGATATTATACAGTAGTCCTATCATTTTCTCGTCTCCCCTGCCTATGAATGGAATTGTTAGGATGATAAATAGTTTTTTCAGCTTATGTGTATTTTTCATCCACTAGAAACATGGTGCCTGGATGGGACTTACCGCTGAGAATTTGTGAATGACCAGCTCCTAGGTCGATCGATGATCTAACCCACCAACATGTTCAAATGGACAATATCATATAGAAATCCTGCCAATACTGCAGATATGTTTATATAATACTTGTGTGTGCGAGGATTGTCGCTTCCAAAAGGCGATCGGAAATAAAATATGTATGACGATAGGAGAGGAGGGGGCTATGATAGGCCACCTCGTGAGATGCACGATGCAATATGCGCAGAATGTAAGCAGGAGACCCAGGTACCATTCAAGCCATCAGGCGATAGGCCAGTGTACTGCAGGGACTGCTACCAGAAGAGAAGGCCCCAGAGATATTGAGATTATCCATTATCCATCAACGGTATCCGTTGAATAATATTGTTTAAGATCATTTAATCTGAACCAACAACATATGGGGACCTTATCCTTGTAGGAACAGGGATGAGGTCCCTTTTTTAATTTTAATTCAGCCCGGAGAAGGAATTCTTGGATCCCACCTTTCTCCATATTCTTCATATTCAGCTCTTGATATCCTTGAGCAGCTTATCGATCTCCTCGACATGTGGGGCGGCACGGGTCATGGATTCGTCCTTGATCCTGGCGACTTCCTCTGAAGCTCCCGGGATGGTAGACATCCTCTCCATCTCCTTCTGGAACCCTTCCATTGTAAGAAGTCTGATCTTCTCGATCTGTTCCAGGCGTTCCTCAAATCCACCTATGGCGCTCTCATCTTCATTTATGGACTTCTTGATACCCTTCAGTTCCGGCACGAGTTCGGAGAATATCCCCTCGAAGGACCAGGGTATGAAGGACTTTTGGCTCTCCAGATCGTTAACGGTACAGATGGTGTTCATGGTGCTCATATTGGAGATCTTTGCCCACACGACCTTATCATCGCAATCGAAGGAGTCCCCCCATGGGATCTTCACTGGTGCCTCCTGAATGGGGCCATCCCCTGGAGCCGATGCTTCTCCCATCTCTCCAAAAGCCTCGCCCATGGCCCCCATCATGGCCCCACCGAGGTCGGCCATCAATTTCTCCATCATCTGCCCGGTTTTTTCCATCTGGGGGGCTATTCTCTTCTCAAACTCCCCCATGAACTGTTCCATATACTCCCCCGATCCCTCGATCGTGTCGATACGCTCGAACTCCGCATTGATCTCCTCATCGGCTAGGTAGTTCGTATTCTGGAATTTCTGGATCTCTTCCCCCTTCTTTTCCCCCTCCAATGACAGGATCTCCTCAAACCAACTCTCAAGTGTTCTCACCGAGGCGGTGATAAAGCCCACCATAAGATCGAGGACCTCCTGGTCATGTTCCTTCACATCATCTAGGGTCTGGATAGATCGGAGCATATCCAGAGCTTCCTTCTTTGCTTTTTCAACCTCTTCCA
>CBDVER010000182.1:0-4405 GCA_965373055.1 uncultured Thermoplasmata archaeon | reverse complement strand
CCCGGACCTAAGGACGATGACGGTGGTATCGCAGCTTCCCATTCCTCCCCCCTTCTCGGCTTTTATCACCACGGTTCCCGTATCCTCGCCGGGGGCCAGTGCCAGCGTGACCTCCACGGAGTCCCCCGAATCGACCTTCTGAACAACCTTCTCGTCCACCGAACCGGAGAAGGTGAGAACCGCCCCGTCCACCTCATTCCCCTCGGAATCGTAGATGTACACATCGAAGTTCACGACCTTTGTTATCCTGCCATCCCCCTCCATGGAGATCGTCTCGGGCTCCACGGAGACCTTTCTCAGTACAGGGTCCGTGTCCCCGGCCATGGCCAGCCATCCGATCAATATGCCCAACGCGGCGACGCCTATCACCACGACTATCACAAGCTGGAGGGGGACCCCCTCCATTCCTCCTCTGTCATCCGACCTCATTTTCCTCATTGTTTTCACTTCCTATCCGATCAACGCAGAACTCCCCAGCACCCCCAGTGTGAAGGAGGTTACCGAGATCAAGATCCTCGGAGGGACCCTGTGCCAGCCACCGTGTGGGGTCCCCTTGCTCAACCTATGAAGGATCAGTGATGTGGATATCGAAAGGAGGAGAAGGTAGATGCCGGATATGATCAGAAAAGATGATGATGAGAGCGCCTCCGCCCCCGGCGACCCGGCCCACATCATCCCCACGCCCTCTCCCGAGGAATCGGGCAGGGAGTTCCCCTCCAGAAGTTTGAAGATCCCGATGGAGCTGCCGATCATCACGGGTGCGAGAAGTGAGGCTGTCAGCTCCACCTGCCCGATCGTCGAGCGGATCCTCTGCTCCATCTCCTCCTCCAGGTTCCGGAGGTCGGACAGGTGGGAGGCGAGGGCATTGATCGCCTTGCCCCCGGCCTCCGGGCCCGCCCTGGAGAACTCCTTGACCACCCTCACCTGTGATGCCAATACTCCTTCCCCCGTGTTGCCCTCTCCGCCGAATATCTCCTTCTGGGGTATATTCCCCTCTCCGGCCCCCACCCCGATATCCCTGAAAGCCCGGTCCAGCGACCTCTCGTACGAGAGGCCCTCCTGGATCGAGGTGCCTATCGACCTCATGAGCTCTGGAAGTGTATCGCCCTCCTTCTCCAGGATCAGCTCCGCCCTCCTGTAATCGACCGATGCCCCCCTTGCACATCCTGCTGTGATCAATGAAAGGCCCCAGAGAAGCAGCAGGTACCTGCCGATCGTCCCAAACCCCAGGCCCGGAATATCAAGGATGTTCACGATCCTGAGGATATCGAGGAGGGATATCAGGAAAAGAAAGGTGCCTATCGAGATACCGGCCATGGCAGCCAGGTCAAAAGTGAACCTGGCCCCCCTTTTCACATTCTGCCTGGACCGGAACATGGGCCTCCTCCCCACCAGCACGCTCCCCGTTACCGTGATCCCGACGGGCACGACCACCCAGAGGAGAAAGGCGACCATCCAGGCGGTCCTGCCCCCGATCCCCGCAAGCGGGATCATCGTTGCGAGCAGGACCGGCAGCAATACTCCCAGGGCGAAGAGGGCGCTGGTGGGAATCGACAGTGACCGGATATAGTCCGCCATCGATGCCCTCCCGTCCCTTGAGAGCTCGGCGACCGTTCTCCTGGCCGTCCCTATCACCTCCGATCTGTCCGATTCGTTCATTATCCCCTCCAGGGACCGGAGGGCCTTGCCGATGGACCCGGACCTCTTCGACCACTCCATCCTGAAATCGGAGAATATATCCTCGAAGGACCGGACCCCCCCCCTTATCTCCCAGATCAGACCCGACAGGACGGGCCGGTCCCGTTCGGGAAGGCTGGTGAAGGAGTCCCTGAGGGCCTTGATGAGCGAGGGATTGATCTCCAGGAAAGCGCACATCCTCCTCACCGCATCGTTCATGACCGCCTCATCCCCCTTCTGCACTCTCCGAGGCCCCATCTCCTTCCTCGAAAGGTAAAAATAAAGGGACGAAGGGATCACCAACAGAAGCAGGATGCTTATGAACGACGTGAAGGGCAGGTTCAGCTCCGACCCGTATCCCAGATGTACCTCCTTCCACTGTCCGGCCTCCGACAGGACCATCTCGGTCCTGGGCTCCACATCCTGATAGATATCCGAGATGCCGTCGCCATCCTTGTCCTCCAACCTCATGGAGGCCGGCCCCGTTGTGATCGTGAAGAGGATGACCGCACCACCTACCAGTAGGGCCAGGATCGAGACGACGAGCGGGGTCCTATGGCCTCCTGTGGAAGGGAAAAACCCCTTGAGGTTCATATCCAACCTCCCGAGAACTGTTCCCCCCACTCCCTCCTCAGCCTTGACGTATCCTTGACCCATCCCTCGTCTATGCTCCTGGCCCTGATCTCCCTGAACGTCTCCAGGGCAGAGATGGCGGTCTCGGGCTTCGAGATGATATCCCTGCCGTAAAGTGAGAGGAGGTCGTCGAAGATGGCCGATCTCAGCGCCACCTCGGCCAGCATCTCCTGCAGGGACCAACCCCAGTTACGCCCCATCCTGCCAAGAAGTGGGGACCGTCTCAGTTCGGAGGTCGCCTTGAGAGAGTCTTCCCGGGGATCATACGAGAAGAGATCGATAAAGATCCCCTCCTCATCCTTGCTTACCTCGGATATCTGGACCACCCTCCTGAGGTAGGTCCTGGACCCATGCGGCCTCACGAGTCCGGATACGACGATCAGGTCGGTGGCCGTGAAGCTGCCGGGGGCCACCCCGAGGTCGTTCACAGCCCTCTTGTAGACGGAGGAGGCGGAGTCGGCATGGAACGTGCCCAGAACGGAGGAGCCGGCCGTGCCGGCGGACATAGCCTCGTAGAGGGTCTTTGTCTCCGGCCCCCTGACCTCCCCCATTATCAGGACCGACTCCCCCAGCCTCAGTGCGGTCCTGAGGGCAACCTCCGTCGTGAGCCCACGCCTGCCATCGACCATCAGGCCCAGTACCTTGAACCCCTGGGCTCGGAGCTCCGTCAGGGGAAGCTCAGGCGTATCCTCGATCACGATCATCCTCTTGGATGGGTCTATCTCGAAAAGGAGCGCCCCCAGCAGGGAGGTCTTCCCCGCCCCTCTCGGGCCCGCTACCAGGATGGTCGCCCTGCTGTCCAGGCAGAGGTTCAGGAAGCCGGCCGCGTTGGAGGAGAGCGAACTGGCATCGACCAGCCTCAGAAGCGTCCACGGATCGTGGGCGTGTTTTCTGATCGCCAGGGATATCCCGTAAGGTGAGAGGGGAGGACCAACTGCCGTGGCCCGGGAATTGTGAAGCTTCATATCGCATTCCAGAACCGGATGGGCCTCGGAAAAGGGCCTGCCGGACGTGAAACGAAGGATCGAGACCAGCCTTGAGAGCTCCCCGTCGGTGAGGTATATGTTCGTGGGATAGGTCCCCTGGAGGTCCGGGTCCATCGCGCCCCCCAGGGAGACATATACCGGGTTTATCTCGGTGGGGGAATCGATGTAGATGTCCTGCACCCTCTCATCCCTCAGCAGATGTTCGATCGCCCCGTACCCCGTGGAGTACTGCGCGCATATCCTGGAAAGAAGCGCGCGTTCCTCACCCTTTTGGATCGACCCGCTCCTGGAGAGCAGCCGGCCTGCCGACCTCTCGTAATACCTCCGGAGCCGCACCTCATCCTCCATTACCGACCTCGGCGGAGGTTTCTCTAAGAGCTCGGACAGGACCTTTCCCACCGCCTCGAGCTCTCCCTGGCCCATATCCATCTCATACGGCTTGATCCTGTAGCATCTCGAAGACCCCCCGATGCCGGATATAAGCTCCGTTCTGAGGAAACGATTCTCCCTGGAATCCCTCACCTCTCCACCGGTCCCACCTGTTATCCAGGCTCCCGAGAAGTGAGGTTTCTCCCTCGATCCCGCCTTGACTGCCGAGGATAGAAGTCCCCACCAGCTGTTCGTACCCGCTTTCTTGGACACACCCATGCAGATGCCTCAACGCACGAGCTGAAACAGATCCACATCCGGAACCGCTCCAACGCACTCACCCTCCATATCATCCTCCTGTCTCATAAATCCTTCGAAACGAAATGGATCGGGAAGGGGGTCGATCACCGGTTTGGGCATGTATCATCCTCTCAATTAACTTAATATATCTAGGACTTGTTGTAAGTTAGGCACTGGAATGATACACGATCATTTTAATATCCGTTCTCAAAGATCATATGGAGGCGATGATGTGAGAGACCCATTAGCGATGGATTTATACAGAGGAAGCGTTAGAAAAGGAGCCATGCTCCTGATCGTATTCGTCATGCTGGCAGCTCCGTTCTCGATATTGGCCGTAGGAGGGCCTGATGATATCGAGGAGGCCCCTACTAGGGCACCTGACATGGGCATGTGGGACCGGCTCGATCAGTCCACCACAAGCTGGCCCTCTGGAGTCG
>CBDVER010000181.1:0-4448 GCA_965373055.1 uncultured Thermoplasmata archaeon | reverse complement strand
CCCACTCCATAACCCTGGAGAATGGCAATTCCTCGATGCCCTCCTTTACGGTCGAATACGAGGATACCACAATAGTATTCGAGCTCAAGCTGATCGATCCGCAGGGTTTGAACTCCACTGCCGAGGTCGGGGTCATCGTGGAGAAGAACCTGGACCCCAGGGCAAGGATCCAGCTTCCCATGCCTTCGGGGGACCCGTACATTGAAGGGACCGTGATGGAGTTCACGGCGAACGGAACATCCGATGCCGAGACCGACAGCGATCTTCTGACGTATGACTGGAGGTCCAACGTGTCAGGGCCCCTGTCCGATCAGGTATTCTTCCACATGGCGCTGTGGGGCCTGGGCTGGCATACGATATCCCTGAACGTCTCGGACCCGAACGGCGGCTGGGATGTGGTGGAGGTGGAGATATTGATCAGGGAGACCCCCATGGAGCCCATCGCGGAGATCAACAAGCTCGTACTGAAGAAGTACCCCACCAAGTTCTACCTGAAGGATGAGGTTATGACCCTCGACGGCTCCCGGACCACTGACCCGAACATCGAGGATGAGCTGAACCTCACCTGGAGGACGAACCTCTCCGGTGGGAGGGTCCTCGGATTCGGGGAGAAGCTCAACGTCACGCTCGAGGAGGGGGTCCACAACATCACCCTCACAGCAGTGGACCTCGATGATCTCACATCGGTGGATTGGGTCCACATCGAGGTCAGGAACAGGCCGCCGGTGGCGATCATCCACGGCCCGGAGATAGTCAACATATCGGAAGAGGCAACTTTCAGGACGGATCGATCCTACGACCCTGACGGGGACGAGCTGGAGTTCACCTGGTACTTTGAGGGAGGGGACGTCCTATCGGGGATCGAGGTCTCACAGGCCTGGGTGGATTGGGGGGTTTACAACGTGACCCTTGAGGCAGATGACGGCAGCGAGCTCGGAGCTCTGGCCAACGAGACGGTCCAGATAATCGTCAACGCCCCACCTGTGGCAGATGCCGGGGGGGATAGGATCGTTACCGTGGACGAATATTTCATACTGACGGCCAATATGTCGTACGATGAGGATGAGGGCCCATCGACCCTTTCCTACAGGTGGGACCTGGACGATGACGGCCAATGGGATGATGGTTTGACCCGCAAGGAGGAGAGGCTCATCTACGAGAAGGAGGGGGAGTTTCCCATCAGGTTGGAGGTCTCCGACGGATGGGCGTCATCGGTGGTCGACTTCATAATTACGGCCCAGATCCCCAACGATGCCCCCGTTGCGAACGGAGGCCCGGATATCGTCGTCACCCTGGACGACGGGCAGGGTGAGGCGGATATGGATGCATCAAGGTCCTATGATCCGGATGATGATGTCAACGGCGACAGGATGATAGGCGACGGTGAGAGGGACAACCTCAGCTACTCCTGGGATATCAACCCGGAGAAGGATTCCAACGGGGATGGGAACCTGACCAACGATAAGGACAAGAAGGGCAGGACCATGAGGTTCATCGTGAGGGATATCGATGTTGTCATGGTCACCCTCAACGTCTCCGACAGGATGGGGAAATGGACCACCGATACGATACTGGTCAGGGGGAACAACCCGCCGGAGATCACGGGGATCTCCGTGATACCGAGCTCGGTCTACGTCCTCATGGGCGCCGATATCTCCTTCACCGGAAACGCCAGGGACAGCGACAGGAAGGATAAGCTGAACTACACCTGGGACATGGGCGACGGGACCAGCAAGAAAGGGTACAAGATCACCCACAGGTACACCTCCGAATCCACCTACACCATCACGCTGACGGTGGATGATGGATACACGGAGGTCCGGGATTCCACCACCACGTTGACCGTTGAGGAGTTCTCCGCCCCCACCATATCTGATCCCAGGGACGGGGCCGAGGTATCCGGAGTTTACACCATCAGGGGGAAAGCCAGGGAGGCCGCAGAGCTTCCACTTGACGGGGTGGAGATCTCCCTGGATGGGAACCCGTACAGGGGTGTGAGCAGGGTCAAATCGGACTGGACCACCTGGTCGTACGACCTGGATACGACCAAGCTCACAAACGGCGAGCACACGATCGAGATCAGGGCGGTCATACGCGACGTCGGCATAGAACATACATCGAACGTCACCACCCTGACGATAATGGTGAACAATCAACCATCCTCGGCGACGGAGGGCATGATGGCCTACGTGATCGGCGGTGTGATAATCCTGGTATTCATTGTGGCCATTCTGATATTCATCAAGAAAAGGAACCAACCGGCACCCAGGGGGCCCATGCCCGGGATGCCAAATGTCCCCCCGCCTCCTGGAATAGGCTCTTCGGGACCTTTCCTTCCACCACCTCCATCGCAGATCGAGAGCCTTCCTCCCGCCCCGGACCAGCAGGACGTGCCAGGGGAGGATAAGCCTCCCGAGAAGCTGAGGATAAGGTGCCCTGCCTGCAGGAAGGTATTCACCACCGAGGATAACGGCGAGAGGCCCCTGAAGCTGGTATGCTCCCACTGCGGCGCCAACGGAATGATCGAAGGCCTCCCGGATGAGGATGAGAAGGATCCAGCCCCCCAGGATGGCGATCTTGAGGAAGGTGCCGGCCCAGATGAGGAGGAGCGCCCCGAGCCCATCCCGATAGTCTGTCCGAACTGTTCCGGCCTGTTCGAGCTGGACCAGGTGATGGATTCCGCCCTGTGCCCGTTCTGCGGGACGGACGGTGAGCTGGACGAGGGCACGATCGAGATGCTGGAGGAGAGGTTCGGCTCCATTGAGCAGGTCTCCATCAGGTGTCCAAGGTGCGAGACCAGGTTCGAGGTGGAGGAGAGCGCCGATCAGATCACCTGCCCAAGCTGTGGTGCAAAGGGCAAGATATAAAATTCCCTCATGACCCATTGGTTCTGGATAATCCAAGATTATCTAAATTTTGAATGAAGGTTACAGCCGGGATTTTTCGTAAGTCCCTTCCGTCACTATCAGTATGGTATGGGACTTCGAAACCCAGCATCACCAGAACGTTACTGAAGTATTATGGTGTGCGGGGCTATGAAAATCATAACGATTTGGCATAGGTTTGATTTTCATACCAAAAAATTTAAGGGGAGGCGGTGAGCCCGAAGCGAGTTCTTCGGGTGTGAGACGGCATATATCTTGGATGTTATGGTGGAATTATGTTCCATGAGTGTGTAAGATTAAAAGGGATTTTATTACATGGCCATGGAAACATTTATAAGGTCGTTTTTATCTATTACAAATATGAAGGAATCGATTCGACGATGGAATGTCTGGTGGGAGAACCCACAGGAGATAAAGAAATTCATCGGCATGGAGAGGGTGATATTACCACAGATGCTGAGGGAACTTGAAATTCCACATATCAAGGACATAATCGGGGTCAGAAGATGTGGCAAGACCGTTCTGATGTACCAGATGATATCCAAACTGATGGAGCAAGGTATTGAACCTGGAAATATACTCTATCTGAACTTTGACGATCCTGAATTAGCAGACCTTGAAAAGGCCATAACAGCTTCTCTGCACATAAATCCGGATATTTCCCATGTGTTCCTGGATGAGATTCAGAACGAGAAAGAATGGGAAAGAAGAATAAGGGTCTATTACGATAGAAAGAGATTCCGGCAGATATTCGTTTCTGGCTCTTCCGCTTCCCTGATATCCAGAGATATCGGAAGAACGCTCACCGGTAGACATATCACGAAGATCCTTGCACCTTTTTCCTTCAGAGAATATTTGATCCAACAGAGAATTGAGAGGCCGGAGGATATTTCAAACAGGGAAAAAGTGATACATCATCTTGAGAACTATTTTAAGAACGGAGGTTTTCCTGAAACAATTGGTACGGATAGTTTAACTTCCAAAACAATACTCGTTGATCTTTACAATGACATACTTTCCAGAGATATCGTTTCACGTTTTGACGCAGATCTGGACATAGTTAAAAGAATTGGTTACTATCTGATGACAAATATTAGTGCCAATTTCTCCTACAACAGTGTAGCAAGATCATTGAACTTACATTATGATACTGTCAAGAAATACATTCCGTACTTTGAGGAAGTGTTTCTTCTATTCGTCATCCCATTCTTTTCATGGAAAATAAAAACGACCGTTAAAAAGGAGATGAAATGCTATTCAATAGATACCGGGCTCAGGAACGCGGTCTCATTCAAATTTTCGAATGACAGTGGAAGATCGGCAGAGAACGTTGTACTGGTAGAATTGAAAAGAAGAGGAAAGGATGTTTTCTTCTGGAAGGGGAAAAGAGAGGTGGATTTTGTGATCAGGGAGGGAAGCAGTTTAACCGCAGTCAATGTAACCTATACCGATGATATCTCCAGAAGGGAGAAAGAAGGTTTGCTGGAATTCAAGAAAATATACAGGGATGCAAGGATCTTGTTATTGACGAAAGAATTGGAGAAAACAGATGAAAATGGGATC
>CBDVER010000180.1:0-4448 GCA_965373055.1 uncultured Thermoplasmata archaeon | reverse complement strand
TTATTAAATGGATTGGGATCCACGGATAACGGAAAGATCATCCGTTACCTATGGACCTTCCTTGATGAGAGTTACAGGGAAATTCAGGGTCCATATCTCAATTATTCATTTTCGGTCAAGGGAGAGCATGTGGTTACATTGACAGTTTACGATCAATGGAACAACAGTGATACCATCAATATTACCGTGAATTTCCTGGATACGACTCCCCCAATAGCCCGGGCAGGAGAGGACCTGACCATAGCGATAGGTTCAACGATCCCCCTTGATGGTTCACGGTCCGTAGATGATGGAACCATCACCATATGGGAGTGGAGGTTCCATTATGAGGGGGCCGCTAAAGAGCTACAAGGGGAGCATGTGAATTTTACATTCGATGTGGAGGGTATTTACACTATTACTTTATCCATCCTTGACCAATCGGGAAATTATGCTGATGATGATATCGTGGTAACGGTCACAGATATGGGCTGGTTAACAGGTAATGTGGTGGATGAGAATGGGGACCCGATCCTGGGGGCCGATGTTGTTGTTATCTCCTCATATGGAGATGAATATCGAACGAAGACCAACTACAATGGGAGTTTCATACTGGCAATACCACAGAGTACGCTCTACTGGACAATCACAATGCCTGATCTAAAAACAGTTGAGGGCACTATTAAAGGAAAAGCTCTGGATACCATAAGCATCGATACCATTGAAATGAGTACGGAGAAAGACATTAGGTCAAACACTCCGATCTTCCTAATTTTGTTGGCAGTAATCCTCCTTGTTACCATTGTGGCATTACTGTTCTTTTTGATCAAAAACCCAAAACAGGAACAGGAAGTGTCCAATATTCCCCCTGAAGGTGAAATAGTTAATGAATATGAAGGAGCCGAACCACCTTCAGAGGAACAGGCCAATATCGATCCGCTTGAATCTTCGGAACCGATGATATCAGATATCGGTGGGGACATATTCGGCGATTATTCTATGCCTTCAATGGGCCCAATAGACCCGGAGGCCCCTACAACGGAGGATCCAAAATATGACCCTTTACAATCTGTAAATACTATTTCGGAAGATATCAACGAGGAGTAATGGGGTCAAGAGGATCGATCGCCAATGCAATGATCCGTCCCCTATCCTCTACAAGTTTCAAATCTATCATTCTACGGACCACCACTTTTGAAAAAACCACATCCTGGTCAATGGTTTCCAGCAGGTTTGAATATAAAATGGGGCCCTCCTGAAGTTTTGATATCGCTATACCAATACCAGCAGATATCTCGGCTTCCTTCCTGAACTTATCCATCAGGGGACTTCGAATGGAGTATTCCTCCTCCAGCGCCAACAGGCTCTGGTAGAACATCACATTCCATCTCCATGAATTGGGTTGATTTCTCATCTCTTCATCGATAATGTCCCAATTTAATCCCTTATCAGCGATCGAGACCATATCTTTAAGATCTTCATCTCTGCCTGTGATACTCTTGAAAACAAATATATCTACTGGAGATACCACATATAATCTCATTTTTCCCGGTAGGAGCATTCTCACCGCCCTCAGTTTCATCATATCTGACAGGATCAACTTCTCACATACTTTTCCGACGAAAACATCGAATCTACAGCCATTGGGTTTTTCAAATAATGCGTAGGTCTAAAGCCTGGAGTATTCTTCTGAAACGGGATTGGTTCTAACATATCCGCTGCGGAGCAGGTTATCCTGAAATATGGAAGCTTTGTCCTCATCCTCAAGGACCACATCCACATCTTTCGTTGCAAACTTAAGATCCTGATACATCATTGCAAGTCCGCCAATCAGGTATACATCAAGATCATCTGATAAGGATCGTGATAATTGTTCGATCTCATTGAAGAGGACCTCTTTGTCGATCTTCTTTCTATTGGGCATTTATACCACCCCCTTTATCAGTCTGTATACTCCATATTTCCTCGCATATTTCATTATTTCATCGAGCTCAATTTTCTCATCATGCAAATAATTCTTTAACAGCCTCAATGGCCTTGGATTCATCGGATCCAATTTCACGGTCTGGACCAGAGCTTCCCCAAGTGATATTGGTTTATTTCCGATGCTGAAATAATAATATTCTGCTGATGTTATCAATTCATCAGTAAATTCATTTAATCTTGTTGGTCCCCCATGTGTAAATTTGTTTTCATTGATCTCCCCTTTCGTTGTGAACAGGAACTCATCTCGCCATTCCCATACGATCAAGCTTTCTGGATGTTCCGATATCAAATATCTCTGGTTTCTATGACGACAGTATTCAATGATGAAATTGATCAGAAGATTGTGTCTCCTGTTGAAAGTGATCACATCAGGAGACTTCTTCAGGTCGAGGATCCCCATCCCCTTCCATATCCTCAACTTGTAATGGATCGCCCTCTTGGTCAGACCTGTCTTTCTCGCGATCTCCCCTATACTATCGCCTGGAGTTAGCAAAAGGGGCAATACCAACAATCCGGAATCCGAAAGCAGATGGTCCAGGTTCAACATCCCACCCTCAATGATCAAGCGTTTCAGGCTTGTTCCGATATCATTATCCTCCAATTTTACAAGTTTTGTGATACCCGCTCTATCGGTTCGGGTAAAACCCATATCTGACAGATGTTTAACACATTCTGACATCCACGATTGTGAAAGACCCAGAGCTCTGGCGATTTCCTTCTCGGAAAGGCTGTTATTAACAACCAACTTGAGTATTTTCAGCTCCGTTTTATTGATCTTCTCCAGGAACATGAGAGAAATAATACCGAAATAGTATATATATACTTTGTTATTATTTCACATATGGCAGATAATATTAAACCATCCAATAAGATAAATATATTTAAATTATACATTCTTTCATGATTATCAAGCATAATATCATATAATCGATATATGTATTAATCCCCGATAGGTGATGAATATAATAATACTATGTATTATTATATTCAATATATTTTGAGGTTCGCGGGATATATCCAAGGAGAGAGTATTCAATTCAAAGATCAAAGCGGTGGGGCCCTCTCGACCTCATCATCAGGGAAACCCGATTCATCTCCCTCGATCACGACGTTCCTTATCTCACCGGTGGAACCACCTTCATCCCTTGGTTCCTCCGATCCGTTATCTTTTCTGATGAGGAACCCTATCAGAGCCCCGATCAGGGTCAGTACGATCATTATCGATACGATCAACACAGCCCAGGGGAACCGATCCTCTCCTTCATTGATGGGCTTCCCCTCATCTATCTTGGATAGATCTCCCACCTCGATGGTAACTTTCTCAGAGCTGTTGCTTACTCCAGCATCGCTGACAGCGAAGATAAAGTAATGATAGGTCGTGTTCGATGTGATGTTGGGGTCCAGGTATATCGTGAGCGTCGTGGAGGCGATCCGAAAGATATCGGAGGAACCTTCGATCTGTCGGTTGATGCGGTAGAGGACAATTGGCTTATCTCCTTCAGATATGGGTATATCCCAGGAGATGGAGACGCCGTTATCAGCGAGGAATACCATGACGTTTACAGGAGCGGAGGGGGGCTGATAATATCCGATCTCAATATCATCGCTTGGTGGCCCCTCGCCCAATACGTTCACGGCCACGATCCTGTAGGAATAGGTGTATCCATAGCTCAGGACGGTATCCTCGAAGGTGAGTGTCGTCACCTCTCCCAATAATGTCCACTCCGTTCCATTTGAACGATAGATCCTGTAAGCTGTGATAGGGGAACCTCTGTCCTTTTCGGGTTCGGTCCAGTTGAGGATCATGGAAGCGTTATCCTTTATCACCTGGCATCCAAGCGGCTCTGAGGGAAACCCAAGTGGTATAACGAGAATGTACGGGGTAGGGTCCGATTCACCGATGGTAGTCCTCGCCGTCACCTGATAGAGATATGTGATACCGTTCTCAATGCCGATATCGTTGTATTTTGGATGATCGCCCACAATCGATCTGATCAGGGCGAACTCGCCATCCAGTGTTTTTCTGTAAACCATGTACCCCTGGAACGGGGACCCCCTAAGATCCAGAGGAGGGGACCAGTTGAGCTTCACAAATCCGTCCCCCGATACCCCAACGAGATCTAGGGGAGGGGTGGGAACGTTCTTGATGGTGGCGGAGACCTCCACGGACGGAGAGGAGACGCCAACGGAATTGATCGATATGAGGTAGTATATGTGCTCCACGCCGTACTCCAGGTCGGTATCGTTGTACCGATCGACATCCGGTTCGATCTCGGAAAGCAGTTCTCCATCACGATACAATTCATACCCGGTCAACGGAACCCCACCGTCGAAGGAAGGAAGATCCCACATTATCATAACGTATGATCTCCCAGTGACCCGCTTGATATTAACGGGTGGACCTGGAATGGTCCTGGGGACACCTGATATGATCTTGCTGAACGGCGATTCGTGAACGTGGGTGAACGCGGTCACTGCGTAAT
>CBDVER010000179.1:0-4465 GCA_965373055.1 uncultured Thermoplasmata archaeon | reverse complement strand
CGGAATCGTCGTGATCCGAGCCGATACCTCGGCGAGGGTGAGACGATTCTTCGGAATCGTCGTGATCGGGCAGCTTTTCAGCGGATGCCAGCCTGATCCGGACCTTTTCCAGGTTCCTGGCTGCATGCCTGTGGCGGGGGTCCAGCTCGACAGCCCTCATGAACAGATCGTGCGCCTCCAGGAACAGCTCATCCTTCATCAGGGCCAATCCCTTCAGGTTCAGCGCATGGACGTCGTCCGGGTACTTTATCAGGACCTTGTCGATCACGAACCTCGCCTCCCCGTGCCTTCCGCCCGCAAGTATCAGGGCAGCCTTGTTCGTGAGGGCAAAGGGGTCCTCGGGTGAGATCCTGAGGGCCTCATCGAGGCACCTCTTGGCATCCTTGACCTTGCCAAGTTTGTAGTATGCCAGCCCGAGGTTGTTCCAGGCCTGGGTATCCCCGGGGGTCCTCTTAACGGCCTTCCTGTAGTGATCTACCGAGGCGAGGTACTCGCCCCTGGAAAAATGGTACACGCCCTTGTTGAAGGACCCCCTGTTGCTCAACAGACCCAATCGACCACCTCAGACCTCATAGACCCATCTCCTTATGAACCTCTCTATCATGTCAAAGGCATCCTCCAGCACCTCCTCCTGGGGGAGGATAACTATCCTGAAATGGCCCTTCCCGTACAGTTTTCCGAACCCTGACCCGAACACCGTCAGCACCTTTTCCGAACGAAGCAGGTCCAGTGCGAACTCCTTGTCGTCCTTCCACGGGCCCCGTTCAAGGCAATCTATCCTCGGGAACATGTAGAAGGCCCCCCCTATGTTCTGACAGGATAACCCCTCGATCTGATTGAGGCGCCGAAATGAGAGGTCGCGCCGTTTTCTCAGCTTCTCCATGGTCTCCCGAATGTGATCCCTGGGGCCGATCAAAGCTGCCAGATAGCCGTATTCCGTGATCGAGTTGGCGCAGAGCCTTGACCTGCACTGCCTCATGATGCCGTCCCGTATATCGGCAAGTTCACCATTTTTGTCCCTGATGGCCAGGTATCCGATCCTCCATCCGGGGGCCAGGTAGATCTTGGAGATGCCGTTGAGCACGATCATGGGGATATCCCCGGAGAACCTGGATGTTGGAGCGGTCTCCTCGTCGAAGGTCATCAGGTTGTAGATCTCGTCGGAGATGATGAATATCCCCGGATGCTCTGCAATGAGGTCGCACACCTCCTTGAGGGATTTGCCGCCATAGAGGGCTCCCGTGGGATTATTTGGGTTGATGATGGCAATGGCCTTTGTTCTGCCGGTTATCTTGCTCCTGATGTCCTCCACGTCAGGTATCCACCCCTCCTCCTCTATCGTCCTGTATTCCACCGCCTTTGCGCCCATCATCTCAACGTACGTGTTGTAGGGGGGATAGGATGGGCCAGGGATCAAAACCTCGTCCCCAGGCTCCAGTGCAGCGTAGAAGATAAGCTGAAGGGCCTCGGTGACCCCGTTGGTAACGACGATGTCATCCGTGGTTATATCAGTGCCCCTGGAAGCCTCGTCCGCAACGATCGCATCGAGCATCTCGGGATATCCGGTCGAGGGCGAGTATCCGTTCATGCCCCTGTTCATGGCATCGGTGACCGCGTCCTTTATGAACTGGGGCGTGTCGAAGTCGTATTTGTTCGGGTCCCCTATATTCAGCTTGAGTATCTTATGGCCCTGTTTTTCCAGCTCCAACGCCGGGAGGACGATATCCCTGATGGCGTATTCTATCTCAAGGGACCGGGGGTTTCCGGAGATCTTTGACAAGGTGCTCACCCGTAGGAGAATGGAGGAGCCCATATATGAATGAACGCCTTGGAAAGGTTATTTATAAGGGTTCCAATATGACAAAAAAGTTCACAGAATATATATAGGTGGTCCATTGCCAGCCCCACGACAGAATGAGGAATACGTAAGGGTCAAGCTCCCCAACAGAAAGCTCGGAGACATATTCGGAGTTATAGAGCAAGCCATGGGCGGGGGACACCTCAAGTTATTCTGCCAGGATGGCTCCATTCGGATGGGACGCATCCGGGGGAAGCTCAAGAAGAGGATGTGGATGCGCGAGGGGGACCTCGTCATCCTGAGGCCCTGGGAGTTCCAGGACGAGAAGGCAGATGTCCTCTACCGATATACGCACATCCAGGCGCAGAACATGATCAGAAGGGGCCTGGTCCCCAAGATCCTCGAATCGTTCTTCTGAGGAAAGATATTTTACCTACCCGTTCTCTATGCCCTCGTGAGCCAGAAGGATATCTATGATATTGTCGAGGAGAAGTTCGACAAGAAGTGGAAGCGGGCGAAGCTCCTCATCGATGCGGACAGGTTCAAGACCTACGATGAGGTGTTCGACCACCAGAACCTCGACCACATCTACAAGCTGATGACGAGAGGGGACATCGATAGGCTGATCTGCCCCATATCGACGGGAAAGGAGGCGAACGTTTACAGGGCATCCACCAAGAAGGGGGAGGAGGTGGCGGTGAAGATATTTCGGACGTCCACATCCACGTTCAAATCGTTCCTTCAGTACATCGACGGGGACCGGAGGTTCAAGAGGATCGATCGGTCCCACAGGGGCGTTATCAATACGTGGGCCCGTAAGGAGTTCATGAACCTGGACGCGTTCTATAACAAGAAAATATACGTGCCCAAGCCAAGGGCATGCTTTCGCAATATCATCGTCATGGACTACATCGATTACGAGGGAAAGCCCGCGCCACAGATCAGGGTGCTTGATGCGGAGATGGGCGAGTGGGAGGAGATGTGGGCCGATGTGCTCAAGATGGTCAGGGTGGCGTACACGAAATGCGGCCTGATCCACTCGGACCTCTCGGAGTACAATATCCTCTACAACGGCTCCCCCGTCTACATCGACATGGGTCAGTCGGTGGACAAGAGGCATCCCCACGCCGAGGAGTTCCTCAGAAGGGACCTCAATGTGATAACGCATTTCTTCGAGAAGAAGGGGCTGAAAGGGGTCAAGAAGCAGGCGGACGCCCTTTTCGATGAGCTCACACATGAAGATGAAGAGTAGAATGGCAGCCGGAAATATGTGAGGCTCCCTGGTAGGTGAACTCTCATACTCTCTTTTTAAACCTCATTTCGAAGGTTGTTCCTTTTCTTACTTATATGCGTAAGTGCATGTTATCTACACACTCGTGGAGGTAACGAAAATGAAGGAAAATAATCTAATGATAGCGGTCGGAGTTGTGATCGCCCTCCTTATTCTGGGAGCGCTCGGCCTTGCCCTGTTCGCAGGCGGGGATGGCGATGATGGGATAGTTGATGATAACGGTGCGATAACTATCGTGGAGGGAGATCCCTATGGGGACCTGGATGAGACACCCCAGCTAGATGATGGAGAGCCCGATGGCCTTATCGACACCAAGGAGCTGGATGGTTCGGAGGGCCCTCTGATCTCTCCCCCGGAAGAGGTGAAAGTTCCACAGGAACCTCTCCCTTCGGAGGATGAGGAGGAGGTCGTTAGCCCCGATGTGCCTCAGGGCGCTGATGAGGCAGACCCACCGGAGGAGAGCACGGAGCCCGATGTGGAGGGATCACAGGACGTTGTCGATCCTCCCGAAGAAGAGGTCGATCCCGCGGATATCCAGGTAGACGAGCCCGAGGAAGGAGGGCTAAGCGATGTGGAGATCGAGGGCCTACTGTTCATGAGGGAGGAGGAGAAGCTGGCAAGGGACGTCTACTCCTATCTCTACGACCTCTGGGGCCAGAGGACATTCAATAACATCCAGGGAGCGGAGCAGAAGCACATGGATTCCATTCTGGGATTGATAGAGGACAATTCTCTTGAGGATCCGGTAGGGGACAACGAGCAGGGCGTTTTCGAGGACCAGGCCCTTCAGGACCTCTACAATGACCTTATTGAAAGCGGTGAGATATCCCTTGTGGATGCGCTACTGGTGGGAGCCGCGATCGAGGAGATAGACATACTGGATATCCAGGGGTACATCTCGGAGACGGACGACCCGGATATCATCAGGGTCTATCAGAACCTGATCAAGGGGTCCGAGAACCACCTCAATGCGTTCGTGAACGCCCTCTCCAAGCAGGGCGTGGAGTACGAGCCACAATATCTATCCCAGGAGGAGTACGACAGGATCGTGGAGTAGGTCTTGAACCATTATGAGAAGGGGAGAGGCGATCTCCAACATACATAATCGTTAATAACCGATCCTGTTTACACCTGAGTGTAGGTAGGTGAGAACCATGGTCGAAGATGAGAAGAAGAAGGTCGTTCTGGACAAGAGCGATTTCTCAACCTGGTACAACGATGTGGTCGAGGTCGCGGGGCTGTCGGACAAGAGGTATCCCATCAAGGGCATGAACGTATGGACCCCTTACGGCTGGAAGATCATGCAGGCGGTGGACAGGATCATGCGCAGGGAGTTCGACGATACGGGACACGATGAGGTCCACTTTCCCCTTCTA
>CBDVER010000178.1:0-4472 GCA_965373055.1 uncultured Thermoplasmata archaeon | reverse complement strand
TGGGCTCCAGGCTGTATGGAAAACGGGGGATATGGGCCGCACTTCTGTTGATGCTCAATCCCCTGAC
Source organism: uncultured Thermoplasmata archaeon (assembly GCA_965373055.1). Taxonomy (GTDB): domain Archaea; phylum Thermoplasmatota; class Penumbrarchaeia; order Penumbrarchaeales; family Penumbrarchaeaceae; genus JAGLEG01. The sequence continues at coordinate 4,405 of CBDVER010000178.1, read as the reverse complement.
CGTCTACTCATCCGTTGGAGCCGTTCAGGACGACATCATAGTGATGGTAGGTTTCATCCTGGTATTGATGCTGCTTCAGATGGGGTGGAGGAGATCCTCTGCGGCCGTTCTGGGGATCGGCCTGGCATCCAAGATATTCACGATACTGCTGCTTCCGGGCATTCTCATGGGTGAGGGTAGGGCGATCGATAAGCTGAAGCGGGCCATCATCGCCCTATCGATACCGGCGGCAGTGATCCTCCCTTTCCTCCTGCTGGCGCCGGAGGGGGTGAAGAATTTCATCGGGCTGTACTTCACGGGAGACAGTGGGGGGGTGCTCCACGGCATATCCCTCTGGAGATACCTGTGGGATCTGGGGATTCTTCCGGAGCTGGTCCTATCGGCCCTGCCGGTCCTGCTGGTGTTGATCGGCACAGGTCTGTTCCTGCGCTTTCGAACCAGGCTGCCTTCGATACATGCCGGCTGGATGTTCACCATCCTGTTCCTCCTTCTGTTCCCCAAGGTCCATTCCGGATACTATCTGCTTCTTCTACCCTTTGCGATGCATCTGGTACATAGGATGGATATGGGCAGGATGGGCCGGAACCTGCTGGCCATCTCCCTGATCGTCATCGGCCTGGACCTGGCCAACGGGTTCGGCTGGAACGAGGGGGCCATGATCATCATTCCTATCATTCTTTCGCTATCTCTTATGGTGCTCCTGATCCGCATCTACGGGGGGGTCGAGTTCAGGAAAGCCGTGACCCGATAGAGCCAGAGGATCGTCTCATCACCATGTTCCACGGTGTAAATAAGGGTGCAGTTATCTGAACGTGCCAGTCCGGTCATCTCCGGATGTTTTCCCCTCTGCAGGTCGACCAGATAGATGAGGATGTAGGAGACATCCTCCTCCTGCGCCCTCTCGACGGACGGTATCGGGTCCGTGACGTTATCGTGATAGTAGCCTCCCAGTTTTGTCCACCTGAGGGCCACCTTGCCATCCATCTCGTTATCGTCCATCCACTCGAAGGCCTCCCTGAAGCCCTGCCCGCTGTAATCCCTCAGCCCGCTCTCTGTGTCGTAGAAGTACACGTTCTCCTGATAGTGAGGGTATGCGATGTACGTGGACGTCCCTACCAGAAGGCAGGCCGCCAGAAGGGCGATGGGTCCAGCGATATCCTCCCTCATCCATGAAAGAAGCTTCCACACGGCGATGGATGAGAGGACGATCATCGGTGGAAGGATCCACTGAACGTACCTGATCCCCTTGAAGGGAATAAAGGTCATGATGACAAAACATCCCAGCGTCCAGAAGATCATGAGCCAGACGTCGGGCCTCTCTCCCAGTTTTTTGGTGATAATGGCATATTTGCTCTCTGCTGTCGTCCCCGCGTCGTGGGCTTTTAACTCCCCTCTCGTCCCCACGAGAACGGACCGGATCGTGACCGCGACCGCTGACAGGGACCCGATCCATATCAGAGGATGCACCTTGCCCAGTATCGCAACGGCGTAGAAATATATGGGCGGGTAGTCGTAGGTGCTGCCCAGGAAGTATGTGGAGTGCCCGGTCCCCACCTCCCAGAGCCAGTGGCCCAGCCCAAGTACCAGCCAGTAGGGGTTCAGGTAGTACCAGGAGAGGAGAAGGAAAGCGATCATCATCGAGGTGAACATGGCAGGCCCCCGTCTCCTGAGCCGCTCCCTGTTCGTTATGAAAGCGTACAGGACCAAGGTGAGCAGGATCAATACGAACGTGAACTTGGTGGCAAGAGCGATCCCGGCCAGTACGGCCGTGACCACCTCCAGGCGGTCCAGGGACCTCGGGTCCATCCTCTCCAGGTGCGATCTCCCATCAGATGTCCCCCCGGGGTCCATATCCTTCTCCCGCCTCTCCAGCAGCGATATGAGGAACAGGACGGTGAGCAGTGAGAGGAGGCTTACGGGCGTATCCTCCTTTGCGATCAGCGAGTATCCTATCATGAGGGGTGATAACGAGGCGATCGAGGCTGCGATAAGCCCGGGCCACGGCCCCTTTCCCACCTTTGCAGCCACCATGAAAACGGCGATCGGGACCAGGGAGCCCAGGATGGCATTCGGCAGTTTTACCGCCCATTCGTCATCGCCGAAGATCGACGTGGAGATGAAGATCAGGTATTTCTCCACGGGGGGATGTTCCAGATCGACCCAGAGCTTCCCCTCCCTGTAATATTCGACGGCCTCCATCTTCTCCGCCTCATCGGTGGTGAGGCTGCTCTCGGGCAGTATGGAGAACCTGAGCGTGATTCCGGCAAGGAGGATGATCACGAGAAGCAGGAGGTGGTATCTGTTCATCCCCCTGAAGGGCTCCCTGATGACCTCGAGGGGTGTGTGTTTACTATCAATGGGTTCGGTGTTGATACCTTCCTGGCGTGTCCTGTTCCGCGGCCTCCGGTCCCACCGATGCATCTCCCTCAAAGCTGGTATCACCCCTTTTGAAATATCGAGCAACATATCCACTTTTAGCTAGATAATCCCACCGATATCGTTATGAATGAATTAACGATACCTATAGGTGGTGAATGAGATGAGCGACAAATATGGTTCTAACATTGGAGGGATCAAGACCCCATTTTACGAGGATCTTTTTTCGGACAGGGCCAAGAACATGAAGGCATCGGTGATCAGGGAGCTGCTGAAGCTGACCCAGAAACCCGAGATAATATCCTTCGCGGGTGGGCTCCCGAACCCCAAGGCATTCCCCGTGGAACCTATAACCGAGATCGTTAACGACCTGCTGAAGAATGAATCGAGCAGGGTGCTCCAGTACGGTTCGACACAGGGAGTTCCCGAGCTTCGGGAGGAGATCTCCAAGAGGCTCAAGAGGAAGTGGAACATAGATGGGGACGCGGACAATATCCTGATCACCGTCGGGTCCCAGGAGGGCCTTGAGCTTCTGGGCAGATTGTTCCTCGGCTTCAAATCAACCCTTATCATGGAGGCCCCAACGTATCTGGGTGCGCTCAACGCCTTCCACGCCTACAATCCAACGATTGTATCCATCCCTCTCGACGACGATGGATTGATGGTCGACCGGCTGGAGGAGTACCTCACAGGCGCGGAGAAGCACGGTGTGATGCTCAAGTTCGTATACGTGGTCCCGACCTTTCACAACCCCGCCGGGGTGTGTATGTCCGAAGCAAGGAGGAGGAAGCTGATGGACCTATCCCACGATCACGACTTCCTGATAGTGGAGGACGATCCGTACGGTGAGCTCAGGTACACGGGGGATGTCCTTCCCACCCTGAAATCGATGGACAGGGAGGATAGGGTGATCTATCTGGGCACCTTCTCCAAGACACTTGTTCCCGGGTTCCGCGTCGCCTGGACATGCGCTCCAAAGCCGATCATCAACAAGATGGAGATAGCCAAGCAGGCCATCGACCTGTGCACGCCTCCTTTCACCCAGCACATCGCCAAGGAGTATCTGAAAAGGGGATACCTGGACACACATCTGGAGAAGATCATCGCACTTTACGGAAACAAGATGAGGATCATGAACAGGACCATGAAAGAGGTCATGCCGAAGGAGTACATACACTGGCCGGAGCCGGAGGGAGGGATGTTCCTCTGGGCGACGATGAAAGAGGGCATGAACGCGACGGAGATGTTCCAGGATGCCATCGCTCAGAACGTGGCATACGTGACCGGGACATCGTTCTTCGCGGACGGGGAGGGTCAGAACTGCATGAGGCTCAACTTCTCCCATGCCGAGGATGACAAGATCGTCGAGGGAGTACATCGGCTTGCGGGAGTTGTGGAGGATTGGGGCAGAAGGCTAGATTCCTCCCACGAGGATCAGGTGAAGAAGGAGTTCATTCAGGGAGTTTGAGCCAGGCCGGTTGAAGCTCCTTTACGGTCAAATATTTATAATGACCGCGCCGTTCCAGTTTCGGGTCTGTGGTACCATCACGGAGCCGGGGGATTAGATATGGGAGATTCGGTCAAAAAAGATTCGGGAAGTAAAATTGCTGGTATTTCATTCATACTTGGGATCGTCACATTAGTAGTGGCATTATTATGGTTTGGATTGGCAATATTGAGCAATTTCATAGGATTACTCGCATGCTTTACAGGCATTTTTCAATGTCTGTTCGGCATAATTGCCTTTTTCGTAGCATTGGCTGCCCTAACACTTGGTATAGTTGGATTGGTTATGGGCGCAGGACCCAATAAGATGAAAGCGATACTGGGGATCACGCTCTCCACCTCATTCGTTTTCCTCTGGATGATAAATCTGGTATTGAATTTATTCTTGTTCTAGGTTTTCATGGACCCTGAAAATTAAGATAACGCCATACGCTGGATCGGTGATCTTGAACGACCGTGTAATTTTATCCTTTTGTCTAAATTATATATATGTGGCCTTCTTTTAGGGTTTCATCGTATAACT
>CBDVER010000177.1:0-4486 GCA_965373055.1 uncultured Thermoplasmata archaeon | reverse complement strand
CTCCTTTGACCCCGCAATGATATGGAATATATTAACCTGTCGGAAAAAACATATGATTTCTAATAATATTTTTAGAAAAAATCAATATTACTATAGCAAAACCCCGGAAAAAGAGAGGAAGAAAAAGGAGATTTGAAAAAACCCCCCAGCCGAGAGCATCATGCCCTGGGGTTCACAACCACGGCGGGAACGTCCCTGTTCCTTACCCTCACCATGATCTCGGTGCCGAACTCCTTCAGGTCGTGTCGGATGTATCCAAGGCCCATTCCGATCTTCTTTCCCGGCACCATGGTACCGGAGGTGACGGCGCCGACGACCTCACCGCCCTTGAGGATCTCCATCCCGGTCCTGGGGATGCCCCTTCCCTTCAGGTGGAATGCCACAAACTTCTCCTTGACCCCTTCCTCCTTCTGTTTCTCGAGGACGCCCTTGCCCACGAAATCGTGATCCCATTTGACCACCCAGACCACATTGGTATCCAGGGAGGTGTGGTTGAAATCGAAGTCCTGGCCGGAAAGGAGGAGCGCCTTCTCAAGCCTCAGGGTGTCCCTTGCCCCGAGCCCGATGGGTTTGATGCCGAACTCCTTCCCGTGCTTGAACAGTGAGGCCCAGACGGCCTTAGCATCCTCATTGGGTATCATCAGCTCGAAGCCGTCCTCACCCGTGTACCCCGACCTCCAGACGAGGAAGGTCCTGTTCAGGTCCTTGAAATGCATATAGTCACAGTTGAAAAACTTCATCTCGCAGGGGTTGGTGGTCACCTTCCTCATTACGTCCACGGCTTTCGGCCCCTGCACGGCGATTATCGCGTAATCGTCGGAGAGGTTCTCCATCACGGTGCCCTCCTTTCTGTGTTTGTTGAAGTGGCCCCAGTCGAGGGCTATCTTCGCGGCATTGGGCACAACGAAATAGTGCTCCTCATCCAGCCTTGCCACGATCATATCGTCCACGATCTGGCCCTCCTCATTGAGGAAATGGGTGTATTTAAGCTGCTTCATACGCATGCCCTTGATATCCTGGGTGAGGATGTTGGAGAGGCACTCCGTGGCCGTGTCGCCAAATATTCTAAAATTCCCCATATGGGATACGTCGAAAACGCCCACACCCTCCCTGACCGTCTCGTGTTCATCCGTGATCGTCGTGTAATGCGTGGGCAGATACCAGCCGGAAAACTCTACCATATTTCCGCCGATCTCCTCATGTACTCTTGCAAGTGGGGTCTCCTTTACCATCCTGTCACCATCCTGTAGTTGGATCGAACCGGACATCAGAAGTGGGATATATTAATCTATGTCCGACGCAGGGGTTTGGCCCGAATTCCCTTATGGATCCGGGGTAAGATAGTGCCCCCTTCCGGGCCGGGAGCACAGCACGTCGTTCTCCACTATCAGATCCCCGCGCGAGTACACTGCCTGGGGGAATATTCCGTACATTCCCTCAAAGGGGGTCCACCCGCATTTCGAGTGGAGGTCCTCGCCCCTTATGCGCCTCGACAAGGAGAGATCGACAACGGTTATATCAGCATCATATCCAGCGGATATGCTCCCTTTCCCCCCCAGAGAGAACCTCCTCGCAGGGGACCCGCATATGAGCTGTTGAACCCTCTCAAGCGAGGTCATCTGCCTCCTCACCGAGTCCAGTAGCAGAGGCAGCATGGTCTCTACCCCGGGCACGCCCGAGGGGGAGTTCAAACCCACAGACTTCTCATCGAGAAGATGGGGGGCGTGGTCAGACCCGACCGTATCCGCCGCCCCATCGTTGATGGCCCTCCAGAGCGAGGACCTATGGTCGGTATCCCTTAGTGGGGGGTTCATCTTCCCCAGGGCCTCGTTCTCCAGATGCGCCTCGGCCCACTTGATGTCCATGAACAGGTGGTGGGGGGTCACCTCCACGGTGGCCCCCGTTCCCTTCGAAGCTTCGATCCCGTCGCCTGTCGAAATATGAAGCAGATGGAGGTTTGAGGATGCCTTTCCCAGGGCCTTTACCGCTTCCTCCACTGCCATCCTCTCGGCTATCGGGGGCCTGTTTGAATCGTGTTTCCTCAACACTCCCTTCGGATCATCGTCCATTGGCCCCTCCTTGAGGTACTGTCCGGATTCAGGATGGACCGCCAGGATGGTTCCCGTCTTACCGATCGGGCCTGCAAGGGATGATAGGTCGGAGATGGGATCGAACACGAGCGAGTTGGTCGACCTCCCCAGGAATGCCTTCAATGCGGTGGGACGGATGGTGCTTGACCGGAGGAGGGCCTTCAGTCCTTCCGGATCGGTCTCCGGAGTTATCATCACGTACAGGCCGAAATCAACGTGTGCCTTTTTTCGGACGATGTCGAGTTTTTTGCCCAACTCCCGCCCATCTGTGATCGGGGGGGTATTGTTCGGCATATCGACAACTGTCGTAACCCCCCCATAAGCTGCAGAGGCGGTGCCGGAGGCGAAATCCTCCTTTCGGGTTTGGCCCGGGTCCCTGAAATGAACGTGGGTGTCGACCGCTCCGGGCATCAGCAGGGCCTTCCCATATCTCATCAGCTCCCCCGTCTCGGATATGGACGGGACTATCCTCTTCACGGCCTCAATTTTGCCTTCCGATATGCAGAGTGCGGATGTAACCAGCTGGCCGTCATCGAGGATCCTCCCTTCCAGAACCAGGTCGTACTTCATTTCAGCTCCATCCTTTCAACGTCACCACCTGGCCTCAACTCTCCGAACACGTGGCCCGAGAATGCCTTGAACTCGACGTCCCCATCCCGCCAGGCATCTGGCGGAAGTCCGGCCTTGTAGCATGTATGTGACAGGAACTCCTCCACGTCCCAGTTCCACTCGATCGGGACCTGTGGGAGCAGAAGGCCCAGGAAATGGCCCCTTCTGGCAATAAGCCCATCCCTGCCTATCATCACTTTGGCGATCAGGTCATCGGCCGAGGTATATGAAAGCTCCTTGGGCGGGGTCAATATCGTCACATCGATGACGATGTTCTCCATTTCAGCAAGTTTGACCCGGGGGAACCTTGGGTCCCTGGTCGCCGCGCTTTTTGCCACATCCCTGATGGCATCCTCAAGGGACATGATCGGTTCGGTATATCCTATGCATCCCCGGAGCTCCCTGCCGGGATATGTGTTCAGGGTTACGAATGCTCCGTATCTATCGGAGAACAACGGGGTCAGGTCCGGCAGATCAACGCCCTTTCCTCCCAGGTGCTTTTCGATGACCACCCGGGCCAGTTTCACGGCAGCTTTCCCATCCTCATCTTTTACCATGGAATACACCTTCCTTAATGTGCGTCGATTCAGATGAACCTTTCGTTATATTCATTTTCTTACTCGGGTTATGGAAAAATATATAGCAACATAACATTCTCCATAGTCGAAATGCCATCGGAGAAGAGGAGTACATGGGTGGTTTGAACAGATGCTCGTTCCCACCGCCATATCTTGGTAGTCCCGGTTCCGAGTTTGCAGGATATAAATAAAAAGTGGATAATATGACGATAGAAAGAATCGGGAGAATAGCCATCCTCTTTATTGTTCTCATATTACTGGTGGGAGATCTGGCCTCCACCGATCGGGATGTTGTGGGATCGGATAACGGACAGACCCGAGGAGATGAGGAACCCGATACCCTGCACACCTCCCTGGATCTTCTGAAGAGGATCGACTCGGTATCCATCAGAACCCAGACCGAATCCAGCATGAACACCCATTTGCTGCAACATAACGACACGCTCTATTATACGTACACCTGGTTCAACAGCTCCAGGACCACAGTGAGCATGATCGCATCATATGATGGCGGCAAGAATTGGACATCCGCCATCGATGTGTGGAGCTCATCCTCCTATTCAGACTGCATATGGAAGGAGATCCTGATCTGGAAGGGTGACATCTATCTTATCTGGTTCGGGTACAATACCAACTCCGCTTCGAGAATTGGGCTCATGAAAAAGGCTTCACTTTCAAATTGGCAGGGGCTCAGAACGGCGAGCAGTATCACTATTCGAGGCAGTTATGCTCACAGCTTTTCCGTTACACACGATCAGGATTACATCTATCTGGCACTCGTAAAGGCCAGCCAATGGGATGCCATTTTCTACAGATACGATGGATCATCATGGTCAGGAGGGCAGGTGATCAGGTCAGGGTCCGGGTCCAACGTGGAGATCAAGGCCGTGAACACGGATTCCGGTACCAAACTGCTGTTCTTCTTCGATAGGCCCTACAACACCGGATATGTATATCTGAGATCATCCACCAATAATGGGACGACCTGGTCCTCCATCACCACAGTAATGAACCGGGGTAACGACTACAAGGAAATGTCGCTTATGGACCAGAACGGCACACTCCTTCTGTTTGCATGCGAGGCACATGACGACGATATCGACCTTGTCATATCGAGGAACGACGGTGTGACCTGGAGTTCGGAGAAGAACCTGATATCCAACAGGACTCCCTCCGCTGACCTCTGTGGGAGGTACGGATTCTGCGTGG
>CBDVER010000176.1:0-4537 GCA_965373055.1 uncultured Thermoplasmata archaeon | reverse complement strand
GAGAAGAAGCCGAAGCCTGTCGAGAGCAAGAAGGATGAGGCGAAACCCATAGAGGATAAAGAGAAGAAGCCGAAGCCTGTCGAGAGCAAGAAGGATGAGGCGAAACCCATAGAGGCCAAAGAGGATCACGACGAATCGGTAGATTCGTCTAACCCTCGCCGAAGTATCGGCTCGGAGAAGCCGAAACCTGCCGAGACCAAAGAAGAAGAGGCGAAGCCCACCAACGCCACCGATGAGAAAACGGGGGGTGACAACTGATGCAGAACTTCGAGATAGTGGCCAGGATCAAGGAGCAGCAGGCGAAGCTTGAAGACGTCAGGTCCGAGGAGGACCTTCTCCACGTCCAGCTCAGGAACAAGATCTCCGAGGTAAAAGAGGCCCAGAAGAGGCGCGACGAGCTCAACGATGCTGTAAAGGAGCTTTCGCAGAAACCCAAGGATATCCTTACTGAAAGGAGGGATATCTGGGATAACATCAAGGGGACCAACGAGGAAAAGAGGAAGATCCTTCGCCAGATGCAGCCCTACCTTCAGAGGATAGGGGAGCTCAGGAGGATAAGGGACGAGTACAACGATACGAGCCGAGGAACCCTTGAGAGGCTTCTGGAGAACTTCGAGTCCACAAAAGAAGCGCTTCTATCCTTTGATATCAACCTCAAGAACGAGCTTTACCTCTACAGCTATCTCTTCGAGATCCAGGACAGGGTCCTGATCAAGAGGGAGGCCGACATGATACACAAGGAGATCGTGAGGATCAAGGAGGAGGACCTCTCCAAGTTCAACAGGGAGATAGAGAAAATGGAGGGTTTCATCGGCGAGATGAAGGAGAGGTCCCACTTGGACCTCAAGGCCGCAAAAGGGCTCTGGAACGAGAGGGACTCCATGAGGGAGCTGGCCCAGAAGGAACATCGGAGATTCCTGGAGATCAACGGCCAGATCCGCGAGATCAAACGATCCATAGGGGACAAGAGGCATGAGAGGAACGGGATCTGGAAGGAGATAAACACCTGGCGCGACGAGTTCAAGAAGAGCGGGTCCGAGAGGCAGTACTCCGACAAGAACCGGAGGCTGTTGGATGCCAGGGCAAAATTCAAGAGAGGAGAGAGCCTCTCCCTTGACGAGATGGGCCTTCTGCTCGATGCAGGCGACCTCAAGTAAATACCGTTCAGGTATCGATAAAGATCATAGGGCCCCTGCCATATCGGCGAACAGGACCCATCGGGGGGCGACAACCCCTTGGATAAAATGGAGTGATCCATCATGGATGGTACGCGGAAAGCATATCCCGGAAGGCCCAGGACAGTGAAGATAGCGGCGATAGCCGTCGTTGTCATGTTGGGAATGGTCGGTGCCCTTGTATTTTTGATGACCAGGCCGGAGGTCGAGGTGGTGGACGACTACTCACCCACGCAGGAGCTTCCCTCGGATTACATTATTATAACCGATTATCCTCAAAATGAGGAGGACCTTATGGCGATAGCGACACTATCGCCCCTGGTTCAGAAAGGGAAGGACGCCCCTTATCACCTGCTGATCGTTATGGACCCGGAGGGGGGCCTCTCAAGCCAGGAGCTGTACACCCTCTCCCACCTCAGGACAGATCGGGAAAAGATCCTATTCACCAACGGAGAATCCTCCATGGACACGATCAACTCACAGCTTTCAGATGCGGCATTGACGCCCATCGCAGAGGAGAATACGTTCCCTCTGACCCCGGAGATATGTTCCATCTTCGAGGGGTTCGACGGCGTGATGACCGTGGCCTCCTACGAGGAGGCGCTCTGGGCGACGACCGCCGCCTGCAGCCAGAACCTGGCGATGGTCAAAGGTAAGGCCTCCTTCCTCTCCCAGGATGAGGCATGGGAGGCCAATAAAGCCCTGGGGATCTCCTCGGACTACATCCTTGCGACCAATCCACATGACCATTCCCTGGAGGCCCTCAAGGCCGGGACCACAGATTACGACGAGTACGACGACCCCTGGTTCTGCCCGGACCTATCCCTCATGACTGGACAGATGAGCGCCCACCATAACGCCTATGTGATAACCTCCGCTCCCCCGACGCCCGAGGCGGACTGGGAGATCAACATGGAGCTCTCACAGAACAGGAGGGCGGTCGGCTATTATGATATGATCAGGCACGTGGCCTCCGGATACGGGACACCGGAATATGTGGCCATCGTGGGATCGGCATCAGCGGTCCCCCAGTTCCTCATGTCCGTGCCCGGAGAGGAAGATATTGTCAACTCGGATATATTCTACGGATTCCTGGACGATGACCGCCACACCATGGATGCCGGGCTGGGCAGGATCATACAGTTCGAGGTCTCGCTAGCATCCAACCAGCTGGCAAAGACCTACATGTTCGACGACTTCGTGGACCTGGTCCACGTCGATTACAGGGATGTGGCGGGGGGCCCGCAGGAGAAGGATTGGAGGACCCACGGCGCCTCGTTCTCCGGTTTCGACATCACCTACAAGAGAATGCAGGCGACGCCGGCCAGGTGGATATGCAAGGATTTCGAGGACCTGGGATGGACCTATGATTACATTGGCCCGTTCAATACGGGCAATCAGATCGCGGATGGTGTGATCAACTCCATGGAGAACGATATCTCGGAGATCTGCGAGGGGTCCGGATACGTAGCCTACAGGGGCCATGGATCCGATTACGGCTCGCTGTACGGCATCAGGGTATATGGGCCGAACGGCGATGAGCATCAGCTCTCCTCCGATACCGCCGCGCAGATGAACGTGCCCCCCCAGGTAGCTTTTTTTGTCTCCTGCCTCAACGGCAAGATCTACGGCCACGGGCCCGGCACGGATCCGGGGAGCGACGTGGATTTCGACCGCCTGTTCACGCTCAACTATCTCTCGGCAGGACCGGCCGTTCTGATAGGGGCCACGGAGGTCAGCTACTCCAATATCGGACAGGACCTGTATTCCATCCCGGCAGAGTACCTGCCATGGAGCGATGGTGACCATCAGTGGGACCACAACGACGCGTGGTATGCGTTCGTATGGGACGGCATCCTGGACCACCCCGATGAGCACGGTACGGCAGGAAAGGCCCTGCAGTGGTCGGAGAACAGGTACATGGCATACCCACCCAACAACGATCCGACACCCTACGAGCCGACCGGTGAGGTAGATTGGTACGAGGTCACCTTCTTCGCATGCTACGGGGACCCGTCCTTCAAGCCTGCGGTGGATATATCCTCCCCCGGATATGACCCCTGGCACAACGGGCCGGACGATATGTGATCACACATGGCCCAATAACCATAAATGGCCCCAGCCGTATAATGGGGCCTGTAGGACCAGATAGCCTTGGTAACCTGAAGGGGGAGTTGGACCTGGGTAGATCGGAAAGGATCAGAGGGAGTGGGACGTTCAAATACGGGGCGAGAAGGGCCGATATCAGGACCATTCTGATCCGGCTAGGGGCGATACTCTCAATTGTCATTCTCATCTCGCTTGTCGTTTACTTCAGGGATAATAGCTCGGATGAGGACCAGTACGTCTACAACGGCGATGAGGGGAGGGGAAACCTGACGCTGGCCGATTCGGTATATTTCACGGTAATATCCATCACCACCACAGGTTACGGCGACATCGTCCCCGTTAGCCACGAGGCAAAGGTGTTCGACACGATATTCCTGACCATTGGCAGGGCGATGGTATGGATCATTCTGGTGGGCACGGCCTATCAGCTGGTGTTCGACAGATACAAGGAAGCGATTCTCATGAAGAGCGTGAAAAAGGGCCTCTCCGGCCATGTTATCGTCTGCGGTTACTCGACCACGGGAAGGACCACGGTAGAGGAGCTGATCGCGAAGGATTGGAAGAAGAAGCAGATATTGATCATCACGGATGACGACGAGGCGGCGCAGTCTGCGGCCGATGGGGGCTTTATCTCCCTGAAGGGCGATCCCAGCAGGGAGGATGTCCTCAGTAGCGCCGAGATAGCCAGGGCCTCAAGTATGATCCTGACCGATGGGCGGGACGATACCAATGTCCTTATCGTCCTCACAGCGAAGTATCTCAATCCGGACCTCCGTGTGATATCCCAGGTCACCGAATTGGAGAATATCAAACTGCTTAAAAAAAGTGGGGTTGAGGTGATCATCACACCGGCCGTGAACAGCGGGTCGCTGATGGCCACGGCCCTCTCCCAACCCGAGGCCGTGCATTTTCTGGAGGATATCATGACCGCCAGGTCGGGATTGTTCGTGAATCAGAGGAGGGTGGACCAGGATGAGGTTGGAAAGAGGATATCCAGCATCGCCGACCTCCAGCTGTTGGGTGTGGTCAGGAAGGAGGTGGTCCTGCCGATGGCCGACCTCAAGGATACCAGGCTGAAAGATGGTGATATCCTGCTCTTCATAGATCGGAAGTGAGGGGTGGGGTTCAAATATATATTGGGGATATTATCACACGGGACGGCCGATGATGATATCCTGGAGTGGTGAGCGGCTCGATGAGACGATATCCCTTGTCAGGGATGCATTTTGGATCAGCATGCCAGTCGTCCTTCC
>CBDVER010000175.1:0-4554 GCA_965373055.1 uncultured Thermoplasmata archaeon | reverse complement strand
TTAGTTTTCCTTTTAGCGCGATAGTCGGAAATTTTCGCAAGGCCGTTCATGTTAACCTGATCAAATGAAGCTCTGATTATTGACCCTCCTTCATTTGTGAATGTCCACCGATACGCGTTAAAAGAGATCGTTTCCAGTAAGATAGATCCGATCTATTGTTTCAGGGTCCGAAAGATTATATAATCTATCGAGGCCATATTACATCCTGGCACAATGGCGCTTTCATTGGCCCAGGAGAAGAGGAATGCTTTCCGGAAATGGTACTTCATCCATCCGCAAGGTGGTGTTCATATCGATATCACTTCTTCTATTTCTTCCGTTTCTTGGTCAGGTAAGCGGCGATGGCTGCGTCATGGTGGCCTACGAGGACCTCTCCTACATCCTCGAGGAGGACCAGACCGCCTTTATCGCCTACGAGGACGGGGTCCAGATGATGTCCATATCGATCAACCTCCAGGCCGAGAGCGGGAGAAAGGCAGCCTGGATACTACCCATCCCCTCGGACCCGGATGATATACAGTTTGCGATCGAGACGGCATCACCATCATTGGAAGGGGAGGATATACAGAAGAGGGCGGACGAGGAGTTCGAAAGGATCAGGAAAGAGGAGATGATCCTCTATCTAAGCTCCGCCGTTCCAATGGGGCGGTTGGTAGCTGGATGGATGTTGTATATTAACACCATGGATGGTGTCTCGGAAAGGGGCACTTTAGGAGGGGGGAGTTACGACCTTGGCGTATTGGTGCACATGACGACCAATTTGATGGGGATCTCATCCGAGCTGATATCCGCATCCTCCGGCGAGTCCGTTTACGAATACATGAGGTCCAAAGGGTTGGATGTCGAGGGCGGTATGATCGGGCCGCTGGACCATTACGTCTCCAACGACTTCTCGTTCATATTGACCTGGCTTGAGGATATCGAGGATGAGCGGGTGCAACCGGGGATCTACGTTCAGTTCCCCACAGACAGGATATTCTATCCGATGCTCCTGACCAGCCTCTACGGCGATGAGAATGTGCCCGTCAACATAGTCATTGTAGGCGCAGCCATCCCCGATCTGAACCAGGAGATCAAAAACGATGCCACCGTGAGATATTATCAAGGGCGCCTGATACCCCCTGGTCTCAGTAACATCGATTACCAATCGCTTCCAGGCTATTCCCCTGATATGTCCAACGAGGAATGGGAAGAGCTGGTAGCCCCCTTTACCAGTATATATCGGTCCAATTTCATGGAGAACCTCACCGGCGATCCAGGAGAAATTCACGGCGGCCAGGAATATACCGGCACCCTGACCCTGATCGAGATAGATTCAAGGGCCAGCAACTACAATGCCGATATCTACTTTGACCTCGGGGAGCCGGATGCGATCAAGTGGGACCGGGAGGTTGATGAGAGGTCGGGAGAACCGCTGATCTTGAACGTCAAGCGTTTCACTGTCTTCGTGCTCTTCTCCTGCATTCTAGGGTTCGCAATTGGATTGGTGATGTTCGGGTCCGACAGGGAGAAACTGAGCGTATCTTTGGCCCTGGGCGTGGCAAATGTGTTCTCGATCTGGCTGATGCTCCTTCTGGCGTTCATATTTCATAAAAAGTTCAAGGTGGATGGTGAGAAGATGATCATCTTCGTCGCATCATACCTTCTTTCATTCACCGTGTTGGCATATATCTTCTTCAAGCCGCTCTATTTCATGTTATAGTTCGCAATGTTTATGTGAATTACAGAAACATATTAAGATTCTTTCTGGGAAATACGGAAAGTTATTATATTGTCGTGTGCATTTACCAACCTGATGGATCAAATAACCGCAGAGGAGATAATCGTTGAATGGCACGAAAGAGGGCCTCCTGATCTTCAAATGAGGGAGATCTCGTTTGAGGGTCCGACAACCAGGAAGGCGGTGGCAATTATTGGACCAAGGAGGGCCGGAAAGTCCTTCTTCATGTATGATATCATCTCTAACAGGCTATCTATCAACATTGAGAATTCCCTTTTCATTAACCTGGAGGATCACAGGTTCGGCATCCCCACAATAGAGGACATTGAGTTTCTCATTTCAACCTATATGGGTTTACATCCCAAGAAGAGAGCTGACAGGATGTATCTGTTCCTTGATGAGATTCAGAATGTTGAAGGTTGGGAGAGGTTCGTCAGGTCCATCATGGACCGTTACAATGTGATGGTATTCATATCCGGTTCATCCTCAAAACTGCTTTCAAAGGAGATAGCCACCTCCTTGAGGGGCAGAAGTATCTCCTACCTCGTAATGCCCTACTCATTTCGGGAGTTCCTCACCGCAAAGGGGACAAGGGTTTCAAGGTCACCACAAGGGAAATCATTGGCCCATCAAAACCTTCGTGAATATCTAAAATATGGTGGTTTTCCAGATGTTGTTATGGAAGAGAGTGAGATGAACAAAAGGAAGACACTTCGTGGCTATGTCGAGGTCATGCTTTTCAGGGATGTGGTGGAGAGACATGGTGTGAAGCATATCAAGGTGCTGAAGCTGCTCATGGGCCAGATGATCGTATCCACTGCAAACTCATTATCTTTGAACAGGTTCCATAAATTCCTCAAGAGCCTTGGTATCAGGATCGATAAGAATTCCATATATGATTATCGGGAACATCTTGTTGATGCATTTGGTTTCCTCGAATTGAAGAGGCTGGACGGATCATACCGCACCATTGAACAGGGGCTTCACAAGATATATCCTATCGACACCGGCTATATGACGGATCGCGGAATGGACCTGGATTCCAACATGGGACGGTTTATGGAAACATGTGTTGCATTGGAATTGAAGAGAAGGATGCAGAATGAACCTGATATGGAAATGAACTTCTGGAGGGAGAACGGGGAGGTGGACTTCGTGATCTCCAGCAACGGAAAGGTCAAAACGTTGATCCAGGTATGCTATGATCTGCGGAACCGAACAACCCTGGAGCGGGAGGTCAATGGATTGATATCCGGGTTCAGGGACCTGAAATGTGATGACCTATTGATATTGAATTGGGACCAGGAGTACAAGATAGAGGTGGAAGGTAGATCGATCAGGATCGAACCTCTATGGTCCTGGTTGACCGGACTTAAGCCTCCTGCCCAGGAATGATCCCATTATTCATTCATGGGGCAATGGTTTTCATATATATCAGCGTGGATATGCCAATGGTAAATTATTACCTACCATCTCTTTATTCATTCCGTATCCGATCTCACTTAACTACCCTCATATGAAAAGTTTAATCTATCAGTATGACAAACGGTTGACCAGGTGGTTAAAATGCTCACAAGGCACATACTGGCAAGGGGTCAGATCGTGATCCCCAGGACGATCCGTGTTATGCTTGGGATAAATGTGGGCGATGAGATGGTGATCGAGGTGGAGGATAATAGGATCATCCTGCTGAAGAAGGAGAATGTTGTGGACATATTCTCCGAGGTATGTGCGAAAGGGCCCAGGAAGATATCAATGGATGAGATAAAAAAAGAGCTGGAAACGAGATGCGGGGAGGGCCCATCTTGTATGTAGGATCAAACTGATATACTGTATTGATAAGAGATGATAGAAAGCGATAGCGGAGACCAGTCGATATGATAAGAATAACCTCATTTTTGATATTCTTCCTATTCGCTACCATGATAGGGTGGGTCCTCGATTCGGGATACCGCTCCATCATCGACAAGCGGTGGACCAACGCGGGTTTCTTCATCGGCCCATTCTGTCCGATATACGGTTTCGGAGGGCTTCTTCTACTTCTCATGGTATCCTTCCTGAGCGATCTCCCCTTCGCCGCCCGGTGCGGTATATATTTCCTGGGAATGTCCCTTGTCGAGTTCGCCGGCGGGGTGTTCACAACCAAGGTGCTGAAGGTGCGGCTCTGGGATTACAGCGATGCCCCCATGAACGTGATGGGCCACGTCGATCTCCTCCACTCCTTCTACTGGCTGGCCCTGGCCCTTCTTTTCGAGAGGACGGTCTGGCCTGTAATTGGGTTCCTGAACACGACCGCCACGGAGCTGGCCCAATGGGTGGATATCGTGGTATTCACCGTCACCATTCTCATGATGGCGATCGCCCTGGGAAGGAGGATGGTGAAGGAGAGGTCGCGCGTGAAGCCCTTCATCACCGAGGGGGCCCCACCGGCCCTGTCCAAACAGCTGGAGGAGCTGAATGGCCGCTACGAGGTCCTCATGGGACAGCTGGATGAGGGAATTGTCTCTCCCTCAGAGAGGTCGGTCAAGAGGTGGTTCGATTCCAACGAGCACTACCTGGAGGATATCAACCGCAGGATAGGGGAGCTTCAGGGTGAGGTGGACCGGATCAAGCATACCGCCGCCATGAGGCACATCGAGAGGGACCTGGGCGATATCTCGGGCAGGGTGTCGTTGAGGCTGAATGACCTCAACGCACTGAGGGAGATGCATCTGGGAAAGATAGAGGATAGCCCCGAGGTGAAGGCGTTCACTTCCGAGCTTGGGAAGATGAGGTCCAGATTGGTCAAGAGGATGGAGCGGACCAGCAGAAGGCTTGAATGGAGGAGCTATGTA
>CBDVER010000174.1:0-4561 GCA_965373055.1 uncultured Thermoplasmata archaeon | reverse complement strand
TGCCCGGACAGGACTTTCACCTGCAAGCTTATCGAACTATCACGGCACACTCAAAGTTAGGCTGCATACTATCCGGCGGGCGGTGAACGTTATTGGGGTTCAATGGATCGTCGTCCAAAACGCAACCCATGATGCTATTGTGCGTTTTGGTCATATGGATCGTGAACGCGGATCATATGTTCGACATATCACATTCGCGACTATAAAGATAATAACAACAAGCGACATATATGGGTCGGGAAATGGCCTAGTGGAGGTTCCAACATGGAGTTCATGATATTCGGAGGCAACGGTTTCATCGGATCCAACCTCGTTGCCCACATTCTGAGAAGATACCCCGATTCAAGCGTTGTAAACCTGGACCTGTACGAGGACAAGGACATTCTGAGAACAATGGACATAGAGGAGTTCAGGGGAAGATACACATTCGTGGAGGGGGACATCTCGGACCCCGGCTCCTACGAGGGATACATCAAGGTCTCGGACATCGTGATCAACTGTGCCAGGGAGAACAACAAGGAGAAGTTCCAGGAGAGGCTGGAGCGGTTCGTCAGGACGAATATCCTGGGGGCCAGGATCCTCGCGGACACCACGGGAAGGTACGAGGTGCCCCTGATCATGATCACCACCGATGAGGTGTACGGCTCCTGTTCGGAGAACACTCCCAGAAGGGATGAGACCACCCCCCCGGCGCCCACGAACCCTTTTGCCACCACCATGTTCGCAGGGGAGAAGCTTTCAGCCCTATCCAGAAGGATCTACAACACCCCCTTGGTCATCCTCCGGCCCTGCACGCTGATCGGCCCCAATCAATCCAAGAACAGGCCCGTCCCCCGGATGATCGGATCCGTGATGGAGGGACAGCCGCCCAAGGTGAAGGGGCGCAGAGATGCCCACTTCAGGGATTACCTCCACATTCTGGACCTCTGTTCCGCCGTGGACATCGTCCTCAAGGCGCTCGTGGGAAAGACGCTTGCCCACCCGACCCAGAAGGACGAGGCGGTGGATATGTCCGGGAAGACGGTCATTCACGGCACCGAGGTAGCGACCAAGCCCATGATCAAGGCCCCACCCCCACTCCTATCGCCCAACCAGCTGATAGCTGGCGGGGTGGCGATATTCAACATTACCGGCGAGATCAGGTACACCACCTCCCAGATAGCGGAGAAGGTGATCTCGCTAATGGGGTCGGAGCTTCCGATCCAGGAATCCGTCGTCGAGGTCTACAGGGACATAGGTTACAACCCCTCAAGGAAAAAGGTCCTCTACCAGGGATGGTCTCCAAGGTACACGGATATCGACGAGATCCTCAAATCCACCGTCGAGTGGTACCGGGACCACCCCGAGGTCCTCGAGGTATCGGCGACGGGGCAGCTGATGCCGTGACGGGTCAAACGCTAAATATCTGAAAATATCATATGGAGTTCAGGAAGATCATATTGTAGATACGGCCAAGTTCACAATATTCTGGATCAGGTCCGATGTATTTAAGTGGAGTTGAATGAAATGAAGAGGGATTCTATAGGTGTTTTTATTGACGGCGACTATTTTGACGGTATCCTGAGAAGCGAGTTCAATTCGACCAGAATAGATTTCTACACTTTTTCCCAGAACATCATACCCGAGGGTTCCCAGAGGTTCCGGACGTATTACTACAAATCCATTCCCTACGTCTCCCTGGAATCCAGCAGCGAGGACCGGAGCCGGGCGGAGGGCGTCGATAAGTTCCTCCAATCGCTAAGGCACCTCCCCAGGTTCAAGGTGAGGACCGGTGAGCTAACGAGGACCAGCGAGGGCCAGTTCCGCAGGAAGGGGGTCAATGTCTCGATGGCTATCGACATCACCAGGCTGACAACCGAGAGGATGATCGACAAGGTATTCATCGTGTGTTCGGACCCGGACCTGCTGCCACTGCTCAGGGCGATCAGGGATATGGGCATCATCGTCAGGATCTATCACGGGGAGAACATCCCGGAGCGGATGCTCGCCGAGGCCGATGAATCCGTGAGGATAGACGATGGCCTCATAGGGAGCTCGCTCAGGGAGCACACCTGGGGAGATTGATCGGGCATGTTCCCCCTGGCCCATCTGGGTTTCACATCTCTCCTATCCAGCAGGAATATCGACCTGAAGGTTCTGCTGTTGGGGGCGCTGCTTCCGGACCTGATCGATAAACCCCTGGGCCACATACTTCTTCCCGGGAACAACGGCAGGATCATCGCACACACCCTGCTTTTTTCGGCCCTGTTGCTCCTGATCGGATTGGCATGGAAAAGCGCTCTACCGCTGTCGCTGGGCGTTTCCATGCACCAGCTGCTCGACTCGATGTACCTCTCTCCTGAGAGCTCGTTATGGCCCGTGTTGGGCCCTTTCCCGTCCACGGATTTCCACATATCCAGCTGGCTGGATTCATTGACCGATCCCTTTATCATAATAGCCGAGCTGGTCGGGTTGGCCATTCTTGTCGTGGTGTTCACAAGGAGCCGTGGTGGAAAGGGGAAATAGGGCAGGCCCCATTTCCAAAAAACAATTTATATGGGAACGATATGGAGGAAAGCGAATAGAATGGCCGGGGTGGTGTAGCCTGGTAGCACCAGGGACTGTGGATCCCTTAGCTCGAGTTCAAATCTCGGTCCCGGCCCTCCATGCATTCAGGAGCTGAGGTTTTGACAGAGGACGAAAAGGCAGCACCCGCGGAACCGGCCATGCCCAATCCCATGGAGAGCTGTCAGGGCCCCTCCGGATTCATCTTCATCCTGGCCATCGGTTTCCTCTTCCTGATCATGTTCGATAAGGACCTGGGCAATGCGATCTCGGGCTATGTCGGCATCGTGCTGTACCCCATCATTGGCTTCGGCGGCCACTTCCCGATCCTGACCATGTTCAGTGCAGGCATCTTGACGGTGGGGATCTCCACCGGGATAAGGCACTTCATGATCGATTGGGTTGACATGGCCAAGAAGCAGAAGATGATGAACGAGTACAACAAGGCCGTGAGGGAGGCCACCAAGTCCGGGAACCAGTCCAGGGTCCAGAAGCTCCAATCCGAGAACCAGGACATCATGGCACTCCAGTCGCAGATGATGATGGGTCAGATGAAATCCTCGATGATGTCCATGGTCATCGTTATCCTGATCTTCAGGTGGCACTACTCTTTCATATGGTCCCTCCCCCAGGCGACCCTCACAACCATGTGGGCCCTGGACTGGCCCATGACCGGCTCCGCGTTCGGGGAGATGTGTGGGGCGGTCTGCATGAACCCGAGCGGAAGCGGCATCCCGTACTGGATATTCATATACATGCTGATCACCATCCCCATTGGCCAGGCACTCATCAGGGGGCTGAAATACTTCGAGTTCTCCAGGAAGCTCAAGGAGCGGGGGGAGCATATCTTCGGCGAGGAGGAGATCGCCGAGGATATCGAGGATATCGACGAGGAGCTGGACAGGTACGAGGAGAAGCTGGACAAGGGGAAGAGGAAAAAGAAGAAGAAGAAAATGAAGAAAAAGAAGGGCGGGAATGAATAAGTTATTTATCCTTTCGTTTTCTAACCCCTCCGGAGGTGATTATTAAATGGAACCATCACTGGAAGGAATGAAGCTCCTGCAGATAGGAAAGGTGAAGGAAGTATATCAGGGCCAGGCAGATGATGAGCTGGTCTTCTATTTCACCGACAAGATATCCGTTTTCGACAAGGTCATACCATCCACGATCCCCCGTAAGGGAGAGAGCCTTTGCAGGACGTCCGCCCACTGGTTCAGGATGTCCGATAAGCTGGGTGTCCCCTCCCATTTCATCGAGCTCATGGGGCCATCCACCATGAGGGTGAAGAGGGTGAAGGTGGAGAGGGAGATGTCGAAGCTGACACATGGTTCGACCTCCGTGCTGATCCCGCTGGAGTTCATATCAAGATACTACGTCGCCGGGTCCCTTCTGGATCGGTTGAAGAAGGGCAGGATCTCCATGGAGAGCGTGGGTTTCCCCAGCGGGCATACGCCGACATACGGGGAGCTGCTTCCGGAGCCCATCTTCGAGGCCACCACCAAGCTCGAGGAGGTGGACCGGCCCGTGACCATGAAGGAGGCGATGGACCTGGCGAAGTTGACCAGGTCGGAGTGGGACGACATCTGGGAGGCCGTTAGAAAGGTGGATGATTTCATCAACTCACAGGTGGAGTCAAGGGGAATGATACACGTGGACGGAAAGAAGGAGTTCGGCTTCGACCATGATAGGAGGATCATGCTCATCGATACCTTTGCCACCGCGGACGAGGACAGGTTCTGGGACACCGCCGAGCTGGCTCAGGGAAGAAGGGTCGAGCTCTCCAAGGAGGCGGTCCGCCAGTTCTACAGGGGGTCCGGATACCACGGGAAGCTGATGGAGGCCCGCGACGCCGGCAAGGAGGAGCCCCCCATCCCCGCACTTCCCGATGAGGAGGTGGAGAGGGTGGCCGGATTGTACTCCAGGATGTTCGAGAGGCTGACCGGGGAGAGGTTCTAGATCCCAACATTGACGGATCGAATATGATCCCAGAGAAGTCAATGTTGGGAGAAGCCTCACT
>CBDVER010000173.1:0-4565 GCA_965373055.1 uncultured Thermoplasmata archaeon | reverse complement strand
AAATTGCTACTAATACCATGGCCAAGATCTTCTTCATCGTATCTCCTCCAACAGCCGAAATACCTCAAATTGCAACAGGTCCTTTCCCTGCTTCTCTTGGGAAATAGTAAAAGTATATATAAATCTTCTATGTTTTCTGGTTTTCCTAGTATATATAGACGACAGGCACTCCTATTACAGACCATACAGACCGATCATTGGCCACCATAAACCAGGTATTGGCCGTTATCTTACACCTATTGCCCATCAGGTGTCTTCACAACATCTGATGACCAATATGATGCCCGGGAACCGATCCTCCCATGAGCCCTTCATATCCCTAATTATCAGGACCAGATTGAACTGGTCTCACGACCTGCGGTGATGCAGGTCGATCCGGAATTGCCTGTGATGGCTGAACGGGCCTGGCCATCTGGGGGCTCATCGGCCTCGCACCGGGCATCGGCCTTGCCCCGGGTAGCGGCCTGGCCATTCCACGAGCACCCAGAGGGGCAGCGGGCAGGGCCATGGGAGGCTGCTGGCCTGCCATAAGAGCGGCAGGCCTCATCGCAGGACGACCGACCATCTGAGAAGGGGCTCCCTTGAAGGCAACGGGCTGGGGAGTGCCAGGTTGTACACCCCCCTGCTCCCGCAGGAAAGAGGGAAGCTTGGAGGATAGGGTGGCGAGAGGAAGTCTCTCCATCAGATCGTGGACCCTCTCCCTGCGCCTCTGCTGGGCGGACTGATAGATCGCCGTCTTCCTGGGGTCCCTGGAGGCGCTGTGCTTGTTGTAAAGGACATAGCCGCTGAGGAGAGCTGCGATGAGGGCGATAAAGGCGATCACCCACAGAAGGATGGGTACGGCATAGCTCGTCTCCTCCACATCGTCCACTGTAGTGGGCACGATCGGTTTTTCCTCCGATCCCACCTCGGGATCGAACGGATCGATATCTGCCTTATCAGCCACACCATCCTTGTCGGAGTCCTTCTGCCACTCCCGGATATTCGGGAAAGCATCGGAGTTGTCCCCAAAACCATCCCCATCCGTGTCAACCCATTCAGACGGATTATATTCAAAAGCATCATTTACGTTCAGATATCCATCGTTATCATAGTCCAGATCGAGGGTTGTGAAATTCCGGTTGATGGAGATATTGACCTGGGTCATCGCGTATGACTCACCGTCCCACGCTCGAACATCGATCGTTATACCCTGCTGTATCTCGTCCATGCCCACAGCCTCAAGCGTCAAGCCCCAGGCGTTGGTCCCCACCGCCTTGTACCAATCGTTGTCCCAGAAGATCTCAACCCACTGGATACCCTCTACATCGCCCGCCTCGCCCACCACAGAAAAATAGCCGGGCTCTATCCGGGTGAACTCAAGAGGCCTCACAATGGACAATGTGGGAAGGTCATTGACCTCCTCAACGAGCACGTTCATGGTGGTCCAAGAGGTGTACTCCCCATCGCTTACAGACAGGGTGATCGTGCTCCAACCGTTCCAATTGGACACAGTTGGAGTGAAGGATAACACCTGTTTACCATCAGATTCGGCCCGGGTGAGATCAAATTTCACGAAGGTCCGGTTAGTATAACCTTCCACGGCCATGGTGAAAGAGGTCAGATCGGAGTCGATATCCACAACATACTGGGTTAGCTCGATCACGTCGGACTCTCCCACATCCTCAAGGACATGACGATCCTCGATATCCAACCAGGAGGGACCGTCGTTATCGTTCTCGACCATAACCACGAAATCAATATTTGGATTCTGCAACAGGTTCCAATCCGCACTGTCCGTGGCATACATCGTGACCCTCACCTTGCCGTGCCAGTCCGAAAGACGGCTCATCCGGACCACAAGTTCATTTTGGGACCTCAGCCAGGATATCCGAAAGTCAGCCTCCTCATCGTACGGATAGATATTACCTGACAGGTCGGCGATGGGCAGCATCGACAGAAAATCACCGTCGACATCCTTGAAGAGCTCGTACTCGTCAAGATCAACGATCACCGTCTCCTCGGCGCCCTCGATCGCATGGAGGGTCGGGAGAGACTCCAGGGTCCTCTTGGGCTCATCGTTCACGGGTTCCACAATGATCTCGAACTGGGAGGATATCAAGGTCCTTGGAGGCACGTTGTTCGGGCCGCCGGAATCGGTCACGGTTATCCTGCAGGTTATCTCCGGTACGGTCGAGTATCTCGTATAGAAATTCGGGGTCTTCCTGGCATCGATGACCATGTTACCGTCCTGAATATAGGCATTCACCTTGGACGCCTGTGGTCCACCAAGGATGATCTCGAACTCAAGATCACCAACAGCCGTATAGTCATCCGTGAAGAACTCCCTGAGATCGTAACCAAAGGTCTTGGTCTCGTCCTCCTTTAGCGTGAGATCGGGCAAGCTCTGGACCTGACGGGGCTTTGAATTATATTCCACCGTCAATGCATCCAGATATGCCATGCCGGAACCCTCCGCCCCCACACCCAGATATATACGGATTATGGGGTTCGAATCATCAGGATAATCCGGGACCAGACGGTCTATCACCCTGTGGAGAGGAACGTTATTTCCATCATGGGTGACCGTAACGGTGGTCTCGTACGTTATATGGATCTCCTCCAGGGTGATCCTACCCCTGGTGGAGGAGATGATCTCCATCTGAACGGAAACTAGACGGTTTCCCCACCTATCCGTGGTAACAGCAGAACCAGGATTGGTGTCTATGTAATCCTGAAGTCCCTGGCTGATGTTGAATGTGTGGAGATCCTTGAACTCACCGCTGAAAAAAATATCGACGGTAGACTCATCATTGCCCACATCCAAACCGACATTCTCGGGGTAGGTTACGTTCATCTTCCATACGCGGATCTCATTGCCTTTGATCGATGCGGATATGATGTCAGGAAGGCCATCTTGATCCAGGTCTGCGATCGTAAGGCCTACTGTACCGGCATGGGTGATTTTCTTATGCAGGTCGAAACCATCTTTCAGCAGGTCTCTTTCCTCGTACCAGTAGATGGTATTCCCTATATTGAAGAATATATCGCCATATCCATCGTTACCAATATCATGTGTGGCAATGTGGAACGAAGCTCCAGTTTTCATGATTACACCGGAGTAAGAGGTGCCTCCATCATATTTCCAGAACTTAACCCTCTGATATGATGATGACCACGGGTAATACTCTGTTGTGACGACATCACGATAGCCATCTTTTCTCACCACGGTCCTGATCGTTTCAGGATAATACATGCTCCCCCCTATCCCGACTGCTGACCATGTGGCGGTCGGGTTCGTATTTTTATAATACACTGCAGTGCCCGATCCATATGTGCCCATCACGGCAAGGATATCTATATCCCCATCATTATCCATATCGTCTCCCCATATGCCCCTGCAATAGCTCACGCTCGGCGCGATGTTATACATCTGCCAGGTGTCGGTCCTCGGATCCGAAGGTGACTTATACCAGGCGATCAGGCCGCCGCTCCAACCGTAACGGCTGATTGCAAAATCGCATTTGTTGTCACCATCGATATCCCCCGCCCAGAAGCTATATGAGAATGTCTGTCCCAGATCGAACCCACCTAACGCAAGGTACTTATCCCATTCATCCACAAGATTCCCCGGGTTCTCGAACCAGTTTACCACCCCACCTTTACCGTATGCAATGATATCCTGATGTCCATCACCATCCACGTCACCCCAGAATACCAGGGAGGGATCTCCCATGGACCCCACGTGGATGATCTCTCCAGGGCCATCGAAGGGAGTTCCGTCGTTGATCCAGATGCCCACAAAACCGGAGGACTCCGCCACGAATACCAGATCCAGATCCCCATCATCATCATAATCATTGGGTTCAGTAGCTACAATATCCTTGATCCCCCCATCCGTGATCACAAGTTCCTCATAAGCTATTTTGGATTGGTTCTTACACTCCAGTAGGGAAAATTGACAGGCGCCATGGCCAGACACCATGATGTCGATGTCTCCGTCTTTGTCATAATCAAATGGTGCGAAAGTTTGAGGTTCGACGATGTTCTTTGATATCTCATGTTTATCCCATGTAAGCGTACCATTCTGTAGGTATATCATTACACTGTATTTGCTTGATCCCCCCGATGCAATCACATCCGTCTTATTATCACCATTGACGTCCACTGCTATGATGGATCTGGGAGCTGGCATGCCGCCGTCGATCATACCTCTCGTAAATGAACCACTGTTGCTGTTCTTGTATAGATATAGGTTATTATCGCTGAATGTACCCAGGAGGATGTCCACATCATTATCAGCGTCCAGATCGGCGGCCTCTAGGGCATAAGGCTGGATGACCCCACTGTCCTTCCGGACCCTGGACCATGTCCCTGACGCGGTTTTTGGATTTGTATAGATATATAACCCCTTGTACCTGCTGCCCCAGGAATAATGTGATGACATTCCCACCGCCACATCAACATATCCATCGCCATTGAAATCACCCACATCCATCGCATTGTAGATGTACATGTAATTGTAGGGTGCCGATCCGATGGACCTTGCAGACCAACCATATGGGGTATTTGGATTGGACGGGGCC
>CBDVER010000172.1:0-4591 GCA_965373055.1 uncultured Thermoplasmata archaeon | reverse complement strand
ATCGTCTCTTCCATCCCCATCGTAATCATCACAGGGGGCTATCGACCACCCGAAACCGCCTCCTTCACTGGAGTTCCCGCTGATCGTCCATGATGCGGATGTTAGTGCCAATGATGTGATCGGGCCGTAGAACACGTATACCCTTCCATCCCCGGACCCGTATCCAGGCGCTCCAACGGCGTAATCCATATAAGAATCCTGGTTGATATAACCGATCTCCGTCAAATTCCAACCCAGGTCGCTGCCAGCGATCCCGGTTCCTTTCACAACCATCTCCAGGCTTTCAATACCGGTCGCAAGGGAAGATGCAGATGTGATCAGGAACATGATCAGCACCATCGCTGCGGTCGACCTCTTGACAACGGACGGGTTAACAAGCTCATTCTTTTTCATGATAAAACCCCAGACACTCATCGAATAACATACTGATTGGCAGGCCTTCACAACGCCGGAACTATATATATTATTTACCAACGCACGCTCGTAACATTTATAAACATTAGATGAAGGTTCAACCACATTGGACCTCTATACCCAGGATCCGATCGGGTAGGTCCACCATCAGCTGACGATGGTATTCATCGTCCATCAGGCCGGTCCGATATCCCCATACCATTTTCTTGGGAACCGTATCAAGCGGCATCACAACCCCCGGCCTGAGGGGATCATCGATGTAATCCGTCTCAAGCAGGACCAGGGCCCGAGCTTTAAAAACCTCCCTGAGGTTTCCCCTGCTGGCCTGAACCGATGCCGACAGGCCATGGTTCACCTCCGGATGGATCATCGAATGGTCGCTGTAGTGCTTTATCACCTTCTCCCTGGGCATCCCCGCCCTATCGGCCAATCCGGCGATGTGTCCGATCAGGGCCGGATTGTCCCTTGGGGATTCGGTGTGCAGCTGAACCGGACAGGATCTGACCCTGCATCCCCTGAATGCTCTCAACATGACCTCATCGCATGCGCTCTGGACCTCCTCACCCACGGGAAAATGCACCCTTCCCACCTCACCGATGCCCAGAGCAGAACCATTGTCAACAAGCTCGAGGGCCAGCTCAACGGCATCAAGCTGTATCTCCAATGCCCTCTCCAATCCATGCTCATCAGCGATCCTGACAAGCTCCACGGGATACGGGCCCAGAAGACACCATGCGGTGACCCCAAGAGACCTGGCCATTTCGGTCAGGTCCATGGTCTGTTGATAGGATCTCCTGTAGTCGTTCAACGATGAGACATGTATATCAGAATATGGTTTGTGGACCACTATCAGGTGGGTCCCACCTTTTTTCATGAAGGCCAGTATTGACTCCCGCGTGGGCCCATGGGGGTCGAGGTGCATGTGTCCGTCCAAAATTGGGGGCGTTTCCATCTCCTTCCCCTACCGATCCATCATGATAACCTGCCCAAGACCATCTCCAGGCTCGATACTGCATCGGAGATGTCGGTTGCTCCCCGGGATATTATCTTCCCCTCCGGAAATATCAGGATCTCTATTCCGGAGGATCCGATGTTCAGGTGAAAGCCTGGAAGCTCGTTGGGATCGTAGTGTATCCCATCCTTCTTGAACTCATCGTAGATATCCTTCGGGCTCAATCTTTTCTCCAGTTTTACCGATGCGATGATCTCCTGGATGGATAATGGGCCCTTGTGTTTCAGCTTGAAACCCTTGGCCGAGAGAGCCGAGAGGAATCCCTTTAAGGCCCCGGCGAGATCCTCCTTCGATGTGACCCCGTGCAGTTTGAGCACCCCGTTGCGAAGCAGGAATATGTCCGCCCTCGGGTTGTCAAGTTCGTAGATCAGGCCGTCCATTACCTCCGGTTGGAACCTCGCCCCATCGAGGGCGGAGCTGATACCCTCGATATCGATATCACCTTCCAAAACGGAGCCTGCTATGATGTTCTCGACGGTCACCTTCATCATCCACACCTGATCTCGATACTGGCCCTATATCGCCTCGGGCCTATTATAGCTTTCAGATATCATCGCCTGTCGTCCGTCATAACTTCGACCGGTCTTCCTTCATGACCTCGATCTCATTTTCCGTGTACTTGAGGATGTAGCGCAGGGAGTAACAGTAACCATCGAAATACTTGAGGCCGTCCTTGTAGACCTTGCCCTTTATCTTCATGTAGCAATGTGAGCATCTGATATTGGAGATATCCTCCGTCTCATCGAGGACCTCCATCGCCCTATCGCTTAAAAAGGGGTCTGGAAAGAACATGATATCACTTTTCGAGCCTTATCCAATCCTGGCGCTCCAGGTCATACTTTTCGTAGCCGTGCTTATCGAACCGGACCCCGCATTTGGGATCGGTGCATCGATACTTCACATCTTTCTCCAACCCCGCACCTATCTCCAC
This sequence comes from uncultured Thermoplasmata archaeon, assembly GCA_965373055.1. Classification (GTDB taxonomy): domain Archaea; phylum Thermoplasmatota; class Penumbrarchaeia; order Penumbrarchaeales; family Penumbrarchaeaceae; genus JAGLEG01. The sequence goes on along the minus strand of CBDVER010000172.1, from coordinate 2,234 downwards.
GGGGATCATGGTCCCTTTGTTGCAAAGAGGACATCTCGGATAGAATACGGAATCGCTCATCTCATTGGCTCCCTGGTGATGAGGACGAAGTGACCTTTTATTATATTATCTTCACCCCGACACCACCATATACGACGAAAATTTTATTTTCCGCCAACGAAAACGTTTAAAAACCATCGGGATATGAACCATGGTAACGAGAGATACGGTGTCACCATGTTCTGTCCACAGTGTAAGTCCCTTTTGAGACCAGACGGAGAGCAGATGAAATGCTTCAGATGCGGTTACCTCAAGGATCTGGATGAGAAAATGGTAAATACCCAGCTCCGGGAGCTTGAGAAGGATCTCAGGGATGTGCCGGTCTTCGAGGACCTGGATACAATGCCAATTGATAAATCGGTAATATGCGAGAAATGCGAGAATGTTGGCGCATACTGGCACCTCAGGCAGACCAGAGCCGCGGATGAGGCAACCACCCGGTTCTACAGGTGTACCAAGTGCAAGAACACCTGGAGAGAGTATTCATAGGGATAGCCTTAAAAACCCCATTGAACATGATTGGGTCCAGCCATGCCGGAAATCGAAGTCGGGTCAGCCGGTCGGAAAACAGAGGGAAAGGTGTTCCTGGACGTTGACCCCACAGGGGGGGATAGGGGACCCGGTGTCAGGGGAGGGGTATTCTACAATCCTGCAATGGTGAACAACAGGGACCTCTCCATCATCCTCGTGGATATACTTCTTGAGAACGGCCTACTGCCAGGTAGGTCCATCTCCATCCTTGACGGCCTATGCGGGTCCGGGATAAGGGCGCTCAGGTTCGCCAGGGAACTGACCTGTTCCGGGGAGGCTACCATAAGGGGTATCGACATCGATGAAGCATCGATCAGGACCGCCCGTGAGGGCTGTACCATAAACGGCGTGGAGGTGGATTTTCAGGTGGATGAGCTGAACGGCCATCTTATCAGAAATCGGTATTCATACGTAGACGTGGACCCCTTCGGGTCCCCGGTACCATTTATCAGAAATGCGATATCCTCACTTCTGAACGGAGGCGTTCTGGCCGTTACGGCGACGGACACGGCAGCCCTGACCGGATCCATACCAAGAGTGGCAAAGAGGAGATATGACACACAGCTGCACCGAACGGACTTCCAGCATGAGCTCTCCTGCAGGGCTCTTCTGGGGAACCTGGCCAGGACCGCAGCGTCATTGGAGAGGTCGGTGGGCCCCCTTTTCTTCTACACCTCCGACCACTTCGTCCGGGGGTATGTCAAACTGGGGCGGGGTGCGGGCCGTACGGATGGATCATTGAAGAACGTCGGCTATATCCTTCTGGACGATAACGGGTGTGTCGAGGTCATCCACAGGCTGGAGGATATCACGGCCGTGGATGGGAGCCCGAAGGTGTTGGGACCTCTCTGGGTGGGCCCCCTGGAAGATAGGGAGTTGGTGATCAGGATGCTGAGCGCCATGGAAGGTGAGAGGTTCACCTACATGAAGACACACAGGCATATCAGGTCCATGCTTGAGACGGCCCTTTCGGAGAACGGGCTCCCTCCAGGCGGATATGATACGAATGCCGTTGCAAGCATTCTGGGGATGTCCCCTCCCCGTATCACATCGTTGATCGAGTCCCTGAAGGCTGAGGGGTTCGGGGCCAGCAGGAGCAGGTTCTCTCCGACCCTCATCAAGACGGACGCATCCTGGAAGGTCTTCAAAAGGACCTTCATCGATATTGCGGAGGGGGAGTGATGGCCCAGGTCAAGGCGAATTCCATTGATGCCAAGGTCCTGAGGGTCCTCCTCGAGAGGTATCCGATCGATATGGAGGAGGTCTCAAAGGAGCTGAACATGCCTCAAAAGACCGTAGAGAGGGCCATCAAAGCCATGGAACAGAGGGGATGGGTCGCGCTTGAGATCCTGAGCGATAGGACATTCATCCGTATGAGAAGGTTTGATTTCACGTTCATAGGCAGGGATGATACACAGAGGAAGGCGGTCAAGCACAAGAAGAGGGGTAAAAAGAGGAAGAAGGTCTTGGAGAAACTGCTTCATGACGATCACGATGACATGATGTATGCTTGATATTGGATCGATCCGGCTCCCTTTGATTAGATAAAAATGAGCGCCGGGAGCCGGATTTGTCCTGCAGCAATCCTTACAGGATTGTGCGGAGTTGAAAGTTGAATGAAAATTGTATTATCAACTTTCAACAACAAGTTCAAATCCGGCTCC
>CBDVER010000171.1:0-4596 GCA_965373055.1 uncultured Thermoplasmata archaeon | reverse complement strand
AGGAGAGGCTGAACTATCTCCAGGCCCATCCCTTTGGCCTTCTCGATGTTCTCCTTGACCACCGGGTGCTGGTACATGGTTCCGTGCATTGCGGGAACTATCATGACCGGGATGCCCGTGCCTATTGCCGTCGTTGCAAACGTGGTCACAGGCGTATCATCGATCGCCCCGACAACCTTGCCAAGCGTATTTGCCGTGCATGGGGACAACAGAAGCAGGTCCACCCGATCCGGCACATCCCCACACAGCGATACGTGCTCCACGGCCCCCGTAAGCTCCGTAATGACGGGGTTCCCCGTGGCGAACTCCATTGCGCTTGCGCCCAGGATCCTGGTCGCCTCGGGGGTCATCACGGCGATAACGTCCGCACCATGCCTGATAAGCTCCCTTGATAGTTTAACGCATTCCACGGCGGCTATGGAACCCGTCACACCCAGGACTATCCTCTTTCCCTTCAGCCGATCGCTCCTGATCGACCTCAACTCGGCAGTCGGGTGCATGACCTTCGTATGGTAAAGGGGATATTACCATTTTCTCCCGACAACTAAGATAGTTATTTAATCGATGTAGGGCATTTTGACAGGATCATGGCCTTATGTCCTAGGAAGGGATACATCATGAAGAACTATCAGTATCACGCAAGAACAAGGAAAAACGAGCCCCTGACGATCCTCCTGACGATCCTCCTGATCGCTTCGGGATTGTGGGGGCTGTTGCTGACAGGGGTGGATACTGTTCATGGAAGTACGCTCTACGTCGGCCCGGGAAAGCACAACACGATATCCGAGGCGATGTTGAACGCATCCACCGGGGACACCATCATCGTCGAGGCGGGCATCTACGACGAGACCGTGATAGTTAACATCACAGGTGTGACCATAACGGGATCATCTTTTGCACCAACGGTAAACTCGAACTCCTCAAGCCCCGCTTTCCTCGTCACAGCGGAGAATGTGACCATCAGGGACCTCACCATCAACGGGGACATCTCCGTCAGGGCCAACCATACCACGATGATGAACCTCACTATCTTTCCTCTCGGCAGGATCGGCATACGGATCGTCAATTCAACGGGAACATCCATCGAGAACGTTACCATTGACCCTATTGATACCTCGGGCATATCCATCGAGAACGGAACCGACACATCGTTGATGGACCTAACGCTAACCAGCTCAATGACCGGCATAGGCATCAGCATGGAAGGCTCCACGAATACGACGGTCGACGGCCTGCTTTCGTTGGGCGAGAACCTGGGCATAATGTGCCTCTCTTCAACTGATCTATTCATTCTGGATTCTACATTCAACAATTCGCAGATCGGGATGGAGATCGTGGACACAAATGTGATCCGCCTGATCGGGTCCGTTTTCAACGTCCGGCCGATTGGAACGGGTGTGAACCTATTGAACGTCACCGATGTCACGATAGAGGATGTTGAATTTCTCCTCGATCAGGATTCCACCGGATTGAGGGACGAGGGCTCAAATAACATCTTGATCAACAACACAATTTTCAAGGACACAAGACCCTTAACCAAAGGGATAGAATCCATATCCACAAGAGATCTGATGATCACAAACAGTACGTTCACGATCCAAAACGACGGGTCAATGGGAATCGTTCTGGAGATGTCCAATAAAACGCTGATCAGCGAGAACGTATTCGACAACAGCGCCAATATCTCCATTTCACTATCCTCCATTTCGGCGAATGGGCTGAATATTTCGAAAAATCACTTCGTTCTCACAGGGGAAATGGCGACTGGAATGGAGCTTGGTATGGGGGCCAGCTCCCATATCACCAATAATCAGATCATCGCAAAAGGCCTCAGTTCAAGCGGACTGATGCTCCTTGCCGAAACCTCCATAGAGATCTTCCACAACCTGATCTATGCAGATGGGAACCTATCGACCGGAGGCATGTTCGACGCGACCGGCCTGGCCTTTGGTAATGTGATAACGACCACGGGCCACATGTCCACTGGAGTTGTAGCACAGGGGAAGAACATGACCATCAGAGGGGGGAGAGTTGAGGTAAAGGGCGAAAACAGCACGGGCATGATGGTCCTCCACTCCGAGAACCTGACCGTTCAGGAGGTGGACTTCAATGTAGAGGGGGGCAACGGAACTGCCATCTCTTCAATGGGCTCCGGCTCAACGTTCACGCTCTCCAACCTGGACATTTTCGTTGAAGGTACTGGAGGGAACGGACTCCTCATCATTGACATGGAGGCTGTCGCGAACGTGAACAGATGCGAGATCGTTTCCCTCTCTGACGAACCCGCCCTGATGTTGACCGGAAGTGAGGTCCTGATCACCAATACGAATATTACCGCAGACGTGGGGATCTCCGCCCATGACCTTGAATTGGGCCTTATCCTCAATACCGAGATATCATCATGGACATCCATCAACGCAACAAGGTCGATGATCGAGATCCACGGGAGCGATATCTCCTCCACACTCGTCGCAGGTGAGGACTCCTTCATAAGATCCGTGGACTCCATCATAAGGCTGGTCAATGTGAGCGAGACGGGGACCATCTCCGTGGAGAATACCCTGGGGGTCCTGCTCCTCGACCGAAATGAAGAACCGTTCGAGGGGGTCGAGATCGAGCTCACACTTGATGACGTACAGTTCTATTCCACCCCCCGGTTCGGAGGAGATGATCCGTTAACGGCATCGGACGGGAAGATCCCCTATTTCAGGGGCATAAACAGGGTCTACGAGGGTAGGAACACACCCACGTTCAGGACCACCGCTCTCACGGTATTCTCAAGGGGAACGGCGGACAGGTGGGACGACACCTACATCATCGATACCTCCTATTCTCACCTGGTGCCCTTTACCTCTCCGGATATCGACCTCCCCGCCCAACCCACCGGTTTGAGGATATTCACACTCGAGCTCCGGGAGGCCTTCCTGCTGAACTGGGACAGGAATCAAGATGACACCATCGAGTACCTGATCCACTGGCACAACAGCTCATCAAGCGGATGGGACGTGATAGGCAGGACCGCGAACAGCTCCTTCGAAACGGATGACATGGGACCAGACGTTACAGCATATTTCAAGGTATCCGCCTGGGACGGGACGTGGGAGTCCGAGCCATCTCTGCCCGAGCTCAACACAACACGGGACCTGACACCTCCCAAAAGGGTCATGAACCTGGCCGTTGCGACAACGACCGAGCACACCGTCTCCCTCTCCTGGAGCATACCTGCGACGGAGGACCTTCTGGAGTTCATCATAGAGATGAACCTGTCGGGTTCACATGCGTCATTCAGCGAGGTGCTGCGGGTAACAGGAGACCGAAGAGCTGCGGTGATCACAGGCCTCCTACCAGGGATCGAATACAGTTTCAGGATCTACGCGATCGACGATAGCATGAACCCATCGGAGATGTCAAACTCGATATCCGCCACGACCCAGCTTCCGAGAGTTGTGATCGTGGTGAATGTGTTCTACGGAGTGGGAGGCCCCATGTCTGGGTTACCCGCATTGAATGCAACAGTTAACCTCATCGAGTTCAACGGAACCATCATGATCTCCTCCAGGGCGAATAGTGAAGGGTCCGTGTCCTTCACGACAACCGTATCCCAGGCCACACAGGTGAGGATACGATCCATGGCGGTTGAACTTCACAGGGGAGAGGCCAATTTCAGATCGGGATACCTGGACAATATAACGGAATTCATACTACTTACCGGGACCTCCGATGATATGGTGGTGAACCTCACCCTTCACCATTATGAGGTGCCAGGCCAGGGTTTTGTCCGGCTGAGGGTTCAGTACGGAGAAGGGCCCCGAACGGGGTTCATTGTGAACGCGATCGTAACCCTTCTGGACGATATGGATAACGTTATCGAGACGAAGCTTTCGGACCCAGATGGGGAGGCGAACTTCAGGATATTGACCCTTCCCCTCAGGGGATACTTCATTGTGGAGCCTCCCGAAATACTTGCGGGGGTGGATGGAGAGAGGTCCGGATACCTCACAGGCTCCTCCAATTTCTTCGAGATAACGGTGGAGAACCCCAATTGGGGCTACGTTGATGTGTATCTCCCTTACTACGAATACAAACCCCCGCCTCTGGACCTGGAGATGATCGGTTTCGGACCGAAAGGGGTTGATGTTCCCCTGGTCACCTCGATCGTGATATCCTTCAACCAGCCCGTGGATGGCGAGAGCATTAGAAATTCTATCCTGTTCGACCCTCCATTGAAGAACCCCGAGTTCGTCTGGTCCAATGGGAATATGACGCTGACCATCAAACACGATGGCCTGATCGCCAACACCGAATATCTGATATCGCTCACCTCAGGCGCCAGATCCCTTGAGGGGACGACCTTCGCACCCACTGCCCTCAAGGGTTGGTCCTTCACTACAGCAGACGTGGTCGAGGAAGAGGAGGATAGGATCATATCCAACGAGATGATAATGGGCATCGTGGGGCTGATAGTGCTGATATTCATAATCGTGGCGATCCTGTTCATCACCCGGTCAAATAGAAGATCATACGATGAAGAGCCGGGACCAATGGATGATGAGGCGATCTACGAGGATGAGGAGTATGACGACGATTACGAGGATG
>CBDVER010000170.1:0-4603 GCA_965373055.1 uncultured Thermoplasmata archaeon | reverse complement strand
TTTCAGAAACAGATGATATTTCTGATGCGTATCCTCCATCTCCTGAATTATCCTCTTCGCCAGGATCTTTTCAGGGGGGTGATGTATCGTGGATACCCTATCACACAGATCTTCTAAGGAATCAAACGGCCTCTTTTTCCTCTCCTGAAGGATATTCCACATCGTCTTCTTTCCCAGGCCGGGAAGGAGCTCTAGCATGTGGAGCCTTGTGGTGATCGCCTGAGCATCGTTGAAGAAGCGGATGAACCGCTCAATATCCTTGGTGATTATCTCCTCGATTATGTATGGTAGTTCAGCCTGGGCGGCAGCAGTTAGGTCCATGTAGTTGATCCTTCTCTTCACATGAAGGATCTTGTCCCTATGGTCGAGGTCCTTGCCGATATAGGCCTTCTCACCGATGTTGAGGATGGCGTTGTCATGCGGGGTCAGTTCCAGAAGCTTGAACTCATAATCCCCCAGACCATAGGCTATGGGCTCCCTCCTGAAGGTCTTCCTATCCGGATGACCTTGAGGTAGATAATCGAGTATATAGGCATAGTCTTCCGTTGTTATCCCCCCTATTGGATATATTGTGCCCCGCCTCAGATGCGGTACTTATCGATGACCTTGATGATGGTGGATGTCTCCTCTGGCGTGAGTGAGAATCTCTCCTTTGCGAAGATAGGCCTGAGCTCTGTCTCATCCCTGGGCATGATCTCGGCGATCTTGTAGGAGTGAACATTGGTGACCCTCTCGATAGCACCAAGCTCTTTGACCATCTTTTTAAGATCGGGCCCCTTTATCCTGATCAGATTTGCCACCTGCTCCAGGGTCGCCCTCTTCTCAAAGCTCAGCTCGATCTTCTCATGGTCAACCTCATCCAGAGATTCTACCGTCTGGAAAGACCCTACCATGGTATCATCTGCCTCCGGACCGGAGTATATCACAGTGGGCTCCTTGAATGATCCCTCCATGATCTCCTTCACCTCCGAGGGGGAGAGCAACTTCTCTTCATCTTCGTTCATCGACATACCTTCCGCTGTTTTACCTCATTTCAGTATCTAACAAAGGGCGATTTGGTGATGTATATGATTGATATTAAATACTTTCCAAATTCATCACTTTCGGCCTCTGGATACCTACTTCTTGATCTTTTTCAGATGTTCCGGTCGGACGATCAGGTCCTTGTGGGACCTGGGTAGATCGATCCTGACAACGTAAGCCCTTCCCTGCTTGCGCGTTATGGTGCCCACCCTTCCGTGATACCTGCGGTGTGGCTGTCCCTTCTGGCTGGATGAATCTATAACTACGTTCGCCTTCTCGCCCACATCGAATTCGTGGAGATAATTGGTAATGGGAACCATTCCACGCTCCCTTGGATGCTTGCGGAAGATCCGCCTCGTATTCGTCATTATTCCCTTGGACCTTCTTACCATGGGATCCACCATCCTGTTATTCTGTACGGTCGAGGACATCCAGAACCGTCAGTGACTCGACCTCTATCCTGAGGTCCAGGATCGAGGCGAGCGACGGTTTGGTCCTACCCTCATCGCCGTGAAGGAGTTCTTTTATATAAAGGCCTCCGTCCGCGAGAACCGTGATCTCCCCCTTTCCATCATCAAGGATCCTTGCATCGACCTCGTGGAGCGATCTTTCGCGTACGAGGTCGGCCCTCCGATGTGCGACCCTTTCGGGAGTCCTCTGTTTGATCGGGCCCTCCGCAAGGAGTGAGAGAGCAGATCTAAGTTTTTCCTCATCCACCTTTTCGGAGAAAATAACTCGTGCGGAATACCTCTTCTTGACCTTTCTTGACTTGAGGTCAGGTATCTCCTTCCTGTCGGTCCACCTGGGTTCCAGCACCTCGACCTTTCCCACCGACCGGGCATTGATCTTTGAGAACAGGTCGTCGATATCCAGGCTTCTGACCTCTGGAGAGGATATCTCAAGTATGAACGGCCTTCCGCTTCCAAGGGTCAGGACGTCCACATCCTCCCGTCCCATCCCGTGAAGCTTGTAGTTCTTCCCTTTTGCAGCTTCCATGATGGTCGGACCTATGAGCTGCTCTACCGAGGTCTTGTACAGGCTCCCCGTGCCATCGCATCTCGGGCATCCCTTCCCCCTGCAGGTATGACACGGCCATCTCGTCTGGGGGATGCCCCTTTCAAGCTTGCGATATCTCCCGCCAATGAAAAGGGGCCTGATCTGCACGTCAACCTGCTTGAACAGGGGGTCGACTATGAAGGTGACCTCTGGATTTCCCTTCTCCACCTCACGATCCGACCAGAGATTGTCAAGGATCTTTCCCACCTCCCTGTTAACCTCCTCCTTCAACGGTTCGGCGGAGTGTGGATCCACATCCTTCCAGATCATGTTCTCCCTCGATGAGGTTCCTGGATCGACCCTGCATCCGATCAGGAATGAGGAGAACTCTATCCCGGATGCCCTCTCTCTCACAAGTTCGGAAAGCTCGCCTATATGGTCGAACAGGTCATGGCATAGCCAGCAGCCCTCGCCCTCCACGGATGGTTCCTCCCACGGAGGTGAGGATGCCCCTTCGCCGATCGTATTCCACTCCGGATCATCCTCCAGAGCATCCGAAGGTTCATCGAAGGTCCCCACGGTCGTGGAATGGACAGGTAGCTTTTCCATCAGCTGATGGCTTCCCGGGCCAATTCGATCATCAAGGGCCTCAGCAACCAGGGCCAGGACCACCCTGACAGATCTACCCCTCTCCTCGTTGGTCAATCGGTATCCCGACCTGGCGAAGAGCCTCCCCAGACATCTATCGCAGATGTCCCGTTCCAGAGCCTTGACTGCCTTGCCGAGTACCACACCTCCCAACCCCCCATCCCATTCACCGTCGATCCGGTCCGATCCGATCATATCCGACCCCATGAACGAACGATATATTAATCCTTAGGTGAGGTCAAACAAGGAAGATCACCAGGAAACCCACCTGCATCCCCATCAGCATGAGGTACATCTGTTTCCACGCAGGCGAATTCTCGAAGTGGAGGTCCTCCCGATCACCATCCCTGATAAGCAATGTGATCACGAAGAGGGACCATATCATGTAGATAACACACATGTACAGCGATGCAAATGGCAACAGGTCCAGATACCAGTAGCCGAACATCAGCAAGAATGGAAGTATGAAAAACGGGGCCGATAACCAGATCGCGCTCTTCTTCCCGTATACGACAGGGAGGGTCCTCATGCCGAATTCACGGTCGCCCCGTATGTCGGTGATATCCTTTGTGGTGGTGGATCCAACGAGGAAAAGCGCCATGATGGACCCCACCAACCATGGCTCGGGCCTCGAGATGTCCCCAATGATGGAATATGCCGCAACTATACCCAAAAGCCCCCTTGGGAGGGCTATGGATATGTTGGATAACCACAATCTCTTCTTCAACCTGATGGGGCCCATGGAGTAGAGGATGGTATTGAGTATCAATATCGAGACCATAAGCACGAAGATCCGATTCACCATGGCCGCCCTCCAGAGGGAAAAGGCATACAGAAAAACCGCTATCCAGAGGCCCTCCCTGGGCGAGATGATCCTCGATGGGATGGGCCTGTAGGATTTGTTCACGGCATCGATCTCCCTGTCGGAGACCTGATTCAGGGCATTCGAGGCAGCATTCAAGAACACCAGCGACGCGATCCCCGAGATGATGGTGTACAGGGGAATATCGTTGAAGGTGAGATAGGGAAATGTCGATGTCAAGGCTGGTACGCTGTAGGCCCCTTCAATGATCATCGCCATCAACACTCCCACAATCCCTCCTATTGCAGGGGCCAGTAGTGTAAACGGCCTTACCAGATCGACGAAGGCCCTGAGCCGCCTGGGGGCGTACTCGGTCTTATCCCACGGGTCCTTCATGAAAACCTTGGCGCACAATCAGCATCACTTCAAACGCGGGATGGGGGGTTCCGGACTTAAAGATTACCATCGTTGAAGAACCATATTTATCCCACCTGCCGTATTGGGGCCTCGATGATATATGAATATGAGAGGCTCGGCATCCGATACATCGAAAGGGAAGGGGTATATCCGGTCCGTGAGGATACCCTTCTGCTGATAGATGCTGTTATTCCCTATCTTGAAGGGGGCAGGGGTAGTTTTCTCGACATGGGCTGTGGGACCTCACTCCTATCGCTGATCGGATCAAAACTGGGATGGGAAGTCACCTCTATCGACAGGGAGCCCAGGGCGCTATCGCTCCTGAGATCGAACCTGGCGTTGAACTCCCTCGATTCAAGACCATATCTATCGGACCTGTTCGACGGCCTGCCCATGTCAAACAGGGATTACGACCTCATGGCGTTCAATCCCCCTTACCTTTCGGATCTGGGAGGGGGAAGGGATGAGATCCCACTTGCTGGAGGTGTACGGGGTTTTGAGGTCGCAGCCAGGTTCCTGATGGGGGCATCGGACCGTATCTCCCGGTCAGGTCGGATACTCATGATCAATGCAACGGATTGGGGAGATGGCTGGGATCGAGGGATCTCGGATCCCCCTTATGATGTAGAGGATATCTCCCGAATGGATTCTCACGGGGAGGACCTATCCGTCAGATGTTACTCAAGGTCCGATCGCTGAAAAAACCCGAAATGCCCA
>CBDVER010000169.1:0-4619 GCA_965373055.1 uncultured Thermoplasmata archaeon | reverse complement strand
CCCCGGGGTGGGAACAGCCTGTCAACACATACCATCCATCTCCACTTTCAAGATACAACGACTGCTCGGGAACTGCCCCTTCTGTCAGAGGGCCGGTGCTGAACACGTTCCTTGAGATCATTTCGGGACCATCGATCACGATCTGCTCCGCACCTGGTAGGTCAGGATCCTCTATTAACCTGTAAACGGTAAGGCCTGCTGACCTCTTGAGGATGGCCTTTAAACCCCCGGAATGATCCAAATGCTCATGAGATATCACCACCTTATCTATTGTATTCGGATCTATACCCAGGCGGTCCATGTTCCGAACAAGTATCTCCCCATCGGCTCCCGCATCGAAGAGTATGACCTCGTACCCGGTCTCAACGAGACAGGAGAAACCCCAATCAGACCTCAGGTCGCTCTCCTTTTTTAAAACCTCGTTGTCATAAACTATCGTCAGTTTCATGGAGCGATTCCCTCTTTATTTTCAAGTATTTTCCTTGAATGTTTTTTCCTATCCTAAATGAAGTATTCTTCCATCCGATCAAATGCTTTGTCGACCTCTGCTTCCGGGACGCAGAACGACATCCTGGCATGTCCTTCACCATTGGGACCAAATGCGATCCCGGGAGTTGTGGAGACCTTCGCCTCTTTCAGTAATGCCTTGCAGAATTTCGTGGAATCGACACCATCATCCGTTATTATCCTGGGGAACATGAGATAGGATCCCTTCGGCCTCTGATAATCGAATACGTGATCCAACCCATCCAGTCGCTTGCACATCAGGTCACGGGCGGACCGGTAATGGTCCCTGAACTCATCCACACAGTCCTGGGGGCCGTCAAGCGCTGCCAGGGCCGCATACTGGGAGACCACGGGCGCGCATATTGCCAGGGGGATGTGTGCCTTGTTGATATGGGGTATCAAGGGGGCGTCAACATGCATATACCCTATACGCCAACCCGTCATGGCATAGGTTTTGGTGAATGTGAAACTGCTCAATGTCCTCTCCTTCATCTCAGGTATCGAACCGATGCTGAAATGCTCGTGGCCATCGTATGTGAAATATTCATACGCCTCGTCCGTAATGACGAAAATATCGTTCTTTATGGCGATATCAGCCAGCTCCCTGAGCTGCTTTTCATCATATACCGCACCCGTTGGATTGTTTGGTGAACAGTACATGATGGCCTTCGTCTTCGGTGTGATGGCTTTTTCTATGGCATCGATGTCAAGGTCGAATCCGTTCTCCTCATCTGTTGGAACGAATATGGGATTCCCAGAGGCCAGCTGAACCTGCCTTATGTGCGTCGAATATGTGGGTATGGGGAATATGACCTCGTCGCCGGGGTCAATGACCGCCATCACGGAGGCCGCCAACCCTTCTATTGCTCCCACCGTCACTATTACCTCATCCTCGGTTGAATCGATATTGTTTATGCGGTGTAGTTTCTCCGATATGGACCTCCTCAATTCGGGTATCCCCCCACTTGAAGAATATCCCCCTACTTTGCCATCCTCTATCGCTTTGATCGCAGCCGACCTGATGTGTTCAGGCGTACCTGATGTGGGTTTTGCCCAGGAGAGGAAGGCGACATCGTCGATCCCTTTGGAAAGCCTGGTCATCTCATGAATTGCCGACCCCTGTATCTGAAGAACCCTGTTTGACATCCTCGAATCATTTTTTTCTTCCATTCTAAATCTCCCTCTTTTATTCTATCCAATATCTTAACTCCACCCGATCACGGGCTTCCCCCAATGAAATTGTCCAGGGCTTTATGAAGTGTGTCCACTGCGAGCTTTGCGCAATGCCTGTTCTCCTCCGGCAGCCCATCCAGAGCATCCAGGATGTCCAGGTCCTTGATCTTGAGTGCTTCTTCAATGGCTTTCCCCGTGGCCATCTTGGTTGTCATGCTTCCGCATGCGAAGGACGGCCCACATCCATCGGTCATGAAGAGGACCCTCTGGATACGACCATCCTCGATCTTTATAGAGAACTCCATGGTGTCGCCGCACGGTCCCGCTATGATGCCGACGCAGTCCGGCCCCGTTATCCTGCCGACGTTCTGCGGGTTCCGGTACTCTCGAAGGACCTTTGCAGAAAAATCCTTTTCCTCTTCAGCGTCTATCTGCTCCTGAAGGCCCCTTACCATCTCATCAAGACCATCGTCTTCCTTCATCACAATGCCTTCTCAACTCGACCCCACATCTCCCTGATCGTTCTGGCCAGTGGGCCATCCGAGAACTCCACAACGGTCTTCTCCGCCATCATGGCATCCGTTGCCGTATCGTCGTATGGTATCTTTCCCACGACCTCGATGCCTTCATCCTTGCAGTAGTCGAGAATAACCTCTGTGTTCTTCTCGTTGATATCAAATTTATTTATGCAGGCGATTGCAGTTATCTGGAAATGTTTGGCAACCTCGATTATCCTCCTGGCATCGTGGATCCCGGACAGGGTCGGCTCAAAGACCACCAGTACCAGGTTCACACCTGTCATCGCAGCTATCACGGTGCAGCCCGTTCCGGGGGGCCCATCGATCAGGATGAGTTCCTTTCCCTCCTTTTCGGCTACCTCTCTTGCCCTCTGCCTTACCAGGGCAACCAGTTTTCCTGACGCCTCCTCCCCGGGATGGAGTTTCGCGTGGACGAGTGGGCCAAATCTCGTATCTGATATGAACGCCTCCCCAGCCTGCCGCTCCACCATTTTGATGGCATCCACGGGGCATACCAGCTCACACACGGCGCACCCCTCACATTTCTCGGGATGAAGCGTGTTGTCAGGATCGAAAGCGCCGTAACGGCAGTTCTCGTAGCATTTGCCGCAGTTGATACAGATATCATCGTTCTTTTGAGCGATGTTCAGGCCGTGGAATATCTCACTTTTTCGTATCTCGGGCTGCAGCAGAATATGCATGTCCGCCGCGTCAACGTCGGCATCGGCGATCACGTGGCCTTTCGCAAGTGCGGCGAATGAGGAGGCGATCGTTGTTTTACCGCAGCCGCCTTTTCCGCTGATGATGGTCAGCTCCTTTACCATCAGACCATCTCCCTGATCTTTGAGAACATCTCCGTAAACAGTTTCCTGTATTTCGGAAGGCCCGTTACCATGGGGATACCTTTGGAATAGAGCTTTGCGACCTCCATGTCGTTGGGAATTTTGGCAAGCAGAGGGATGCCCTCTTTCTCACAATATCGGTCAACCCTGTCGTCGCCTATGCCGTCCCTGTTGACCACCACTCCAAAAGGCGTTCCGATCTGCCTTATCACGTCAACGGTGAGGGTGAGGTCGTGCAGGCCGAAGGGCGTCGGTTCGGTGACCAGTATGCAGAAGTCCACGTCCCTCATCGTCTCAACCGCGGGGCACGCGGTTCCCGGAGGGGAATCGAATATCGTTGTCTTCTTATCATCCGCAAATTGTTTCAATCTGTTGATAATGGGAACCCCGAAAGGCTCGCCGATGTTGAGAAGCCCGTGATAGACGGGCAGGTCCTGCGTTCCACCCTTCTCGATCAGGCCGACATTATGGTCAACCTCGGTGATCGCATCCACGGGGCAGATGATCTTGCACCCGCCGCATCCGTGGCATAGCTCCTCGAAGAAGAGCAGTTTCTCCCCAATTATCGATATCGCATTGTACTGACAGAACTCCACACATTTCCCGCATAGGGTGCACGTTTCAAGATCGAACTTCGGGGCGGGTATGTTAACATCCTCCAGTTTCACCATCGGCTCCCTGAAGAATATGTGGCTGTTGGGACCCTCGACGTCGCAGTCTATCAGCATTGAATTTTCAATACTCAAGGCCAAGTTTACAGCAATGGTCGTCTTGCCCGTTCCGCCCTTGCCACTGGCTACGGTGATCTTCATTTCAATACCTCATATACATCCAATATTTCGCTCAATGATCGTGGTGATGATGCTCATGCCCATGGCCCTCGCCGATCCCATCACCCCTGTAAGCGTGCTGTGCACAGGCGTTCTCGTCAGTGGCAGCCTGGAGCTGTCCGGCCTTCCATTTGTCTATGGTCTCCCGCACGGTGCCTGTGGCCCCGACAAATACCATGACCCCGGATCCTTCGAACATGGAGATGGCCCTTCTACCAAGGCCCCCACACAGCATGGTGTCGATCCCTGCCTTTGCGAGGATCTCCGCAGGAAATCCAGACCCCCCCATGTGTTCGCTCGTATTGTCCATGATCGTCACTTCCTCTGTCTCGGTCTCAAAGACCGTGTAGTTGGGCACACGGCCGAAATGTTCGCCTACTGCTTCATCCAGGCCCTTATTGCCCATTGACGGGATACATAGTTTCATTTTTCAACCTCCTTTTTTATCCCATTCCGGCGTGTGAGCCCACCGTGGGAGCAGATGTACTCGATAGTTCTCCTTTTTTATATCTCTCGACCATATCAATGACCTTGCCATTGGACCCGGTGATTATCTCTATGCCTGCCGCCTCCAGGGCATGATGGGCATTCGGGCCCACATTCCCGGTGATAAGCACCTTTGCGCCGGCCTTTGAGACCGCCTGGGCCGCCTGAGGGCCTGCTCCACCGCTGGCCATTGCACTTTCATTCACCATGGCCTCGAATTCCATGGTCTCCGTGTCCACTATCACGAAATATCCACACCTTCC
>CBDVER010000168.1:0-4631 GCA_965373055.1 uncultured Thermoplasmata archaeon | reverse complement strand
AAAAGGAGGCCTGTTCATCATCTTGACAGATGAGATGCCCACCTGGCTTCCATTGTAAACGCTAACCTCGTATATGCCTGGAAAAAGGTCCTTGACCGTCAAGTTTCCCTGAACATCCGTTGATCCGACCGGATCTCCGTTCATGTGGACAACAGCGCCCACGATCCTGATCCCTTCCCCCTCCTCGGGGGCGGAGACCGTAATGATCAGATCATTCTCCAGATCGTCCCCGTCCATTACGCTCTTGTTGAAGGAGATGGAGATCCGCTCCACCGGATAGTAGAATTCCCGAAGCGCTTCATCCCAGTAGGTCCGCTGTGTGAAGTTCAAAAATAATGTGGCACCATCATACATGGCGTTGTATCTGATAGAGCTCATCGGAAGGTATATCGAAAGGCCCGTGGCGGCCGGGTTCTCCCCCATATGATGATATTCATCGATTATCATCGAATTATAGTGGTTCAGAGAGATATTGGCGAGATACGTGATCCCTGGCGTCAGGTCAGCGTAGATGATCTCGGCCAGGAGGTCTCCAATATCGCTGTAGCTTGAGTCCCTCATCCTCTCCGCCCTGTTGAGAGCCGCGCGGAGCAGGTGAGGTCTCACAACCTCCAGATAATAGGTCCACTTGAAGATCTCCCTGGACAGGTTATCCCACGACGGTATCAGGTGCTCGGTCATGATCTTCAGGTCCGCGGAGATTATCGTCGAATACGTCTCGGTGGGGCCGTAGGTCTCCTTGAACATCCTGACCAACTCCCTGGTCAGGTCCCCGGGCCCCAGAGGGTCCGCACCGCCCATCCTCTCCACAAAGGTGTAATTGTATCCGTACCAGGGCTGTTCGTCCTCCGAACCAATACCTATCCGGGCCCACCTCGATACCTGCTCGAACACCTCGATGGAACCCATGGAACAGGTATCAAAGGAGATGATATCCAGATCGATATCCTCACCAAGGGAGGTGGACGCCTCCTCAAATGCCCGTCTGAGCCCATCCAGCCTCATGGACCCCCCGGTATCATAGGCAAACCCCCTCTGTGCGGGCGATGGATCACCCAGCTCGGTCCTGTACCATCCTGAGCCGTGATCCCATATGGTCAGCATCACGTTGTCAGCGCTGTATGTGGAAAGGGAATAGTTCAGGAAATCGCGAAGGACCCGCCAGTTTGACATATCAAGTTCATCACCCCAGGCGGGGTTTATGTTCGACAGGGGAATGTCCTCGGATCCGATTCCAGGGGCCGGATGGTGCCTGATCCGGTATAGATGGGTGTTGTGGTCATCCTTCATGTCGGAGAGGACGATCACCTCAAGATCGGTTGTGGGATGGCTTGTCTCCAGCTCCTCCAGGTCCATCCACGCCGCGTTCCCGTAGGTCCCGTTTTCACCCAGTGAGTTATCACCGGCCATGTATATGAGAAAAAGCCATGTGCCCACATCCCTACTTGTATCGGTCATTTCCGTTTCCATGGATGAAACCGTAAAGGCCGGCGCCAATGTCATCATCAACAGGACCAACGCAGCAAATGTGGGAGCGTATCTGACCTTCACGGCCTCAGGACAGGAGTGGGGGTTTATATTATTGATGGTTAAACGCACATACTTGTGTAACGGAACGTTCGCTGATATACGGGGTAAGAGCGGTTAATTTGACCGGACCGTGACCTTCAGAGGGGCGATGCCGTCGATCCCAGCCTCCACCACGTCGCCGTCCACGAGCGGCCCCACCCCTGCAGGGGTCCCGGTCATGATGATATCACCCTCCTCGAGGGTCATGACCCGTGAGATCTCGGAGATGATCCGCCCCACCGGGAACAACAGCATATCGGTGTTTCCATCCTGGCGGATCTCACCGTTCACCCTGAGCCATATCCTCCGTCCCCCCGGATCCATCGCACCCGATGGAACCGCTTCAGGGCCGATCGGGGCAAAGGTATCATACCCTTTGGCCTCGGCCCAGGGAAGGCCTTTATCCCTTGCCTCGTTCTGGATATCCCTGGAGGTCAGGTCAAGCATCACCGTGTATGCCTTGATGTAATTGTTGAAGTCCTCTTCCCTTATGTGCCGACCCCTCTTGCCGATCACCATGGCAAGTTCCACCTCGTGATGGAGGTTATCCACCCCTTCGGGTATCCTGACGACGCCTCCGTTCTCCAACAGTGCCGAGGGAGGCTTGAGGAAGAATCTGGGCCTGTCGGGGATATCGTTCGAGAGCTCCCTCGCATGCGCCGCATACGTTCTGAGCAGGCAGATGATCTTGGACGGCCTCAGCTCTTGATAACTGCCCTGAAACATCAATTTCACCATGGGAACCCACCGGACATGTGATCGTGAACAGAATATAAAATACATGGCCCAAAGCATGTATATCCCCGGGGAAAACTACATTTAAATCCCTCAGGATACCGCAACATGCGTATCTGTTTCCTCGGCACCGGGGGAAGTTGGCCGTCAAAGAGGAGAAACGTATCCTCGATCGCCGTGAGCTCCGGACCCACCACCGTTCTGCTGGACTGCGGTGAGGGCACGCAGAGGCAGCTCCTCGGATCTCCCGTCTCCCCGATGAAGATCAGGGCCGTTCTGATCACTCATCTTCACGGCGACCATTTCCTGGGCATTCCAGGACTGGTGCAGACCATGTCCCTCAACGACAGGAATGCGCCCATGGACGTATACGGCCCTGCAGGGACCATACAAGCCCTGGAAAAGGGCCTTACCATGTGCCCTTTCTCGCCGAATTTCGAGATATCGGGGCACGAGCTGAAACCGGGGGACACCTTCTACATAGATCATCTGACGATCCACTGCGGCCGGGCCGCCCATGGGAACCTCCCTTCGCTGACATACAGGATCAGGGAGCCCGACAGGCCTGGTAAGTTCAACCGAGAAAAAGCCCTGGAGCTGGGGATCCCCGAAGGCCCGAAATGGGGGACTCTCCAGAGGGGGGAAGGCGTCACGATCGGATCGGGGCCCGATGTCAGGACGGTGGAGCCACGGGAGGTCGTTGGACCTCCGAGAGAGGGCATCTCCCTCGTCTATTCGGGGGACACAGCACCATGTGATGAGGTCGAGGAGCTGGCCCGTGGCGCCACCGTTCTCATCCACGAGGCGACCTTTGCGGACAGCCATCGGGAGATCGCAGCGGGTTTCGGACATTCAACGGCAAGGGGGGCGGCGGCCCTTGCGAAGAGGGCGAAGGTATCGCAGCTCTTCCTGGTCCACATCTCACCCAGATATCAGAAGGAAGAGGAGCTGAAACCCCTGATCGATCAGGCGACGGAGGAGTTCGACGGTGCCAGGGTCCCCGAGGACGGGGATGTGATCGAGGTCACCCATTGAACGTGAACGTTCTGGGGCTCATCAGGTACAGGGGGAGAAGTATCTCGAACCTCCCCAGGAACATGATGGAAAGAAGCATTGTCTTCATCAGGGGGTTCAAGGATGCAATACCCTCTATCCCGGCGAATCTGCCAAATGCGATGCCGGAATTGGTCAGCGAGGTCACGCAGAGGGATATCGTGGGGAATATATCCCCCTCGAACATCAGTGAGACCAGGGTGGTCACTGCAAGGATCATGACCATGTAGAAAAAATAGACATTGGCGGATTCAAGGGCCCTGGTGGAAACGGCCTTCTCACCGCGGCTTAACGGCGTTACCGCCCTTGGATGAGCGCTCTTCTTCATGTCCGCGACGAAGCTGGTTACCAGAAGATGCACCCTACGGATCTTGAAGCCGGATGCCACCGACATCGTGGAACCCCCGATCAACATCAGAATGACCAGAAGAAAGCTCATCGAATCAGGCCAACCATCCATTCCGCTGACCATGAAACCGGTCGTTGTCAATGCTGATATCGAGGCGAATATCCCACGCCAGATGGATCCACCCAGGCCAAGGCCGGATGAGAATAGGATCATGAAGGCGACTATCGGCACCATGGCGGAGACCAGCAGATAGATCATGTTCTCCTTGCTGAAAAAGGTCCTTGACCTGCCCCTGGCGGATAGAACGCTCAGGTGAACGTAAAATCCCATTCCTGACAGGAACATGAACAGGACCACAAGCATCTGGATGCCCACACCTCCCGAGACGCTCCTTCCATGCGAGTACAATCCGCCGGTAGAGACGGTTCCGAGGGAGAGGCACATGGAATCAAATATGGAGAGGCCCCCGAGCCTGAAGGAGATCATGGCAAGGATGGTGAATATTCCATAGATAATGGAGATGTTCACAAGTAATGTCGATAGACGCAACCGGAGTCCCAACCGGGAGAAAAGGTCCATCTCCATGGTCCTGCCGCCGATATCCGTGATGTCCGATATGATCATGAATGCCACTATGAGATAGAATCCACCGCCCACCCACTGTATCGCACATCGGTAGAACATGAAAGAGTGGCCTGCCTCGAAGTACTCCTCTGGTGTGACGGAGGTCAATCCCGTTGTTGTAAAACCCGCCATCGATTCGAAAAGGCCGTCTATCAGGTTCATTCCCGCACCGAGAATAAAGGGAAGGGAGCCGATGAGAACGATATAGAGAAAGAGCACCATCGTCATCTTGTATCTGGTCTTTCTCGGGAACCTCCCCTGAACCCTTGAAGAGGCAAGGTAGGGTACGTATAGCATGAGG
>CBDVER010000167.1:0-4661 GCA_965373055.1 uncultured Thermoplasmata archaeon | reverse complement strand
ACCAGAAGATCCCTATGGGATCCACCAACACGATCCCCACGCCGATCTGGCTTCGCACCAGCTCCTCGGCGAACAGGCCGAGGGTGTAGGATTTTCCGCTCCCCCTCTTGCCGCAGATGAATGTGATATGTGGAAAGGCCGCGTCCATCAACACCTTCCTTCCAAAGAAGTCCTCCCCCTTATCCTGATGTTCTCCCACAGCTCCTATCTCGAGCGTGCCCCGTTTACCCCACCTTTTATGGGCCGTTGAACTTCTTCCCAGGATCAACTGTCCGTTCCTTTCATCCAGAAGGGGGTCCAGCACCTGGTTAATGGTCATCTCGTTGCCATCGCCGATGGGGACGGTCGTTATATCGTGCTTATCGTATTTCGGCTCCTTAACCCCATCTTGATCGATCAGCTCCTGAGGCAGTTCCCCCTCGGCCAAGCTTTTCTCCTCTGCTCCTTCGATGTCATCCTTCATCTGATACCCCATCCGTTGAGAACCGGTCCTGGTCCCCTCGACTCCCTAATGTATTGGAGGGAAAAATGGTTTTCCCCTCGGATGGTGATCCGGGGGCCAAATTTCACAAAATGGCTTATATTGATATTTTTCTGATTTCGACCGTGTTGGTCCAGATCGATGGACGAAAAGCGGAATTTGTATGGTCTTATTGTTTTTAACGACCATATTCCCGGAAAAATTGATATATATCCCAATTGCTATAAGGTCAGCGTTTCAAGTATATGATGTCTTGATGTGTTCATGATATCCGGGGTGATGAAAGTGCCTAGAAAATCCAAAAAGAAGGTCGAATGGTCTGACGATGAAGAGATTGTGGTAACGAGAAAGGGAAAGGGCAGGGGAAAACCCAAGGTCTCCTTCGACGAGGAGGAGCCCATGCCCAAGAAGACTGTGGTCATAGATGATGACGATGATGAGGAGCTGGAGGAGCTGGTCGAGGAGGAGGAGTAAGACCTCGACACCTTCAAGATGAAGGAGGCGGTCTCCAAGATGCTCGTTCCGAAGGAGGAGATGGAGAAGATCTATGCGGACCTCAAGGGGAAAAGGGAATCCCTGATAGAGGGTGAGAAGAAACTTCTCGAGCATATGGCCGCCTTCATAGAGATCAATCTCAACACGATCGAAAAGGACAAGAGCGATATGGAGAAGAAGGAATCCGCCATGGTCCTCGAGAGAAAATCCCTCATGGCCAAGAGGGAGGAGATCCTCAAGGAGATCGAATCCCTTGAAAATGAGAGGGATGAGTTCCTCACGTTGAAAAAGGAGATCGAGAGGGAGAAGGAGACCTTCGATGACAGGATGGCGGAGATAGAGAAAGAGCGCGAGACCGTGAAGAGGGACAGGGCCGTGCTCGAGGGGAGGGAGGCCCAGTTCTACGAGGACAAGGAGGCCCTCAACAACAGGAAAGAGGAGATGGACGAGGAGCTGGATAAGCTCAACAAACAGCAGAACCTCCTCGAGAGGGAGACGGAGTCCCTGGAGAGAAAACAGGACCTTTTCCAGAAGGACGTGGAGGAGTTCAAGGAGAAACAGTCCGACTTCCAGAACCAGATGGATGAGTTCCAGGAGAGGTACAACAAGTTCAGGGTGGACTTCAGGGTGTACGAGAAGGGAAAGGAGAAGCTGGAAGATTGGGAAACCGAGGTGCAGAACAAACAGAACGATCTGAAAAATGAGATGAAGAAGGTCGATAATGAGCGCGATGAACTGCGCAAGGATCAGATGGAGCTCGACAGGAAGAGGGACGAATTCCTGGTGGAGAAGAAGGACCTGGATGCGGACAAGAGGATCTTCGAGAAGGACAAGACGAAATGGCTCGACAAGGATGAGGACCTGGAGACCAAGAGAAGGGCGATCAAGAAGGACAAAGAGGCCCTCGAGAGCGACAGGGAGAAGTTCATCCCAAGGGATGAGTACGATGGAAAGGTCGAGAAGCTCGAGAGAGAGATCAAGGACCTCGAGGATAAGCTCTCCTCAAAGAAGGAGGAGAAACCCGCCAGGAAGAAGGCAGCGATCGTCGAGGATGATGATGACGACTACGGTTTCACCGTGAGGAAGAAATCGAAGAAGGTCGCCGTTGTCGAGGACGACGATGGAGAGGAGGATATCCCCTTCAGAAAGAAGAAGAAGGTGGCTGTTGTAGAGGACGATGAGGAAGAGGAGGAGGAGCCGAAGGTCCTGAAGAGGGTGAAATGTCCCAAGTGCAAGAGCCCCATCAAGGTGACCACGGCGAAGAGGCCCATAACCATCGTGTGCCCGAACTGTGGTACCAAGGGAAAGCTCTCCAAATAGTAAGAATTAGATGAAAGTATGAATGGGGGGCCAAAAGGCCCCCCTCCCATTTTTTTTGTAAAAATTAAAGCCAATTAATGATTGAACATAAATTTAAAAAACGGAGACCACTCATAATATATGAATTATTTTTCTCTACAATATGAGCTATGCTGAATGTAAGATGCTGAATGTAAGCAGAGATATGGATAGTGTCCGTTGGGATCCGGCCTACCTCTCGTGCAGCTCCTTGAGGATCTCATCACGTGCCACCGCGGCCTCCCTGAACCCCGGGTTGATGGCCAGCGCCTTGTCGAAGGCTTCCTTCGCCCGGATTATCCTGTTCTTCTCGTAGAGTACAACCCCTTTGTTGTACAGGAAATCCGCGTTCTTGGGCTCGAGGATAATGGATTTGTCAAAGCATGAGATCGCCTTTCTGAACTTCCCCAGGGTGTCATAGGCGTTTCCAAGGTTGAACCAGGCCAGGGCGTTCTTCGGCTGTCTCTTCAGAACCGCCTCGTAAGCTCCTATTGCCTCCTGTATCCTCCCCAGGTTCTTCAGGGCGGTCCCCTTATTCGAGAGGGCGTCGATCTTGTGTGGGTTGAGCTTCAGCGATTTATCGTAACAGTCAATGGCCTTGTGAAGCTGTTTCATGTCCATGAACACGTTGCCCATGTTGTACCACACCTCGGCCTTACCAGGCCTCAGCTCAAGAGATTTCTTGTAGCACCTGAGGGCCTCCTGGCCTTTTACCATGAAATGCAGGGCGTTCCCGTATGCGAACCACGCATCAGGGTTCTTGGGATTGATCTCTATCGCCTTGTTGAAACAGTATATCGCCCTGTCCATGTCGCTATCCATCTGAAATTTGGAACCCCTGTCAAGCCATTCGATATCGTCGACGATCTTCCCCTCCTCATCGACATCGAACATCGAGAACATATCCACGCTGTGCCTGCGGTACATATCATCCGTGACGGTAACCTTCTCGGAGAGGGCCTTGTCATACCACTGTTCCGCCTCGTGTGCTTTGCCCTGTCTCTCCAGGATCACGCCGAGGTTGTACATCGATTCGGTGTCCCTTGGGTTGAGGTTGATGACGGCGTTGAAACATGCGGATGCATCATCCAGGCGCCCGAACTTGGCCAGCAGCGTTCCCTTGTTGAACCACGCCTCCTGACACAAGGGTTCGAGGTCGGTTGCCTTATCAAGGCATTTCATGGCATCCCTGGGCTCCCCCATCTTTGCAAGAAGCCCTCCCAGGTTGCACCAGGCGGTGATACTCTTCTTGTCTATCTTGATGGCCTTCTTGTAGAACCCCATGGATTCCTCATTCCTCATGAGGTTCTGTAGTGTGAGAGCCTTGTTGTAAAGGGCATCAAAATCGTTCGGACTCTCGTTTATCGCCTTGTTAAACTCCTCCATGGCCTTGAAGTAGTCCTGATTGTTGAAGGCCATTCCCCCGAGAGCCATTCTGGTATCATATTCTGAAGGCAAGATGCACACCCAGCCCCGATAATGCCTATGTCATAATTAATATTGCCGTTATTCCTCTCCGGATGGCCCCCGATAGATCTGGATCAGGGATCAAATGAAAACCATCCGATCTGACTCTGAATTATTCCTATCTGTTCAGGGGTGAGGTCATTTCACCTTTTTGATCAGGGGAAATCTGCAGCTCCTGTCAACCATTGGCTTGATCTTTTTCCCCTCCCCGTAATCGATGGCCGCCTTCTTCCTGACCTCCTCCCCACATTCCGGGCAGCGTAGGATCGAAGGTCCCGAAACCCTGAGGCCCACCCTGCATTCCGGACAGGTGGAGTAGATCACCCCATACTCCTCAAATAGCGTTGCTATCTCTATCACGGGCTCGGCCGAGATGACCCTTGCCCGCAGGATATCATTGACCCTGACCATATCGTTCATGCTCTCCACGTAGGAGGGTGATATCTTGGATAGGTGCAGGTACGCCAGATCATATGGCTGCCTTCCCCTATCTCCGCCTGCTCCGAGAAGGATCCTGCATCTGGCGATATTTCCCTGAGCGTCCTCCACCTGGCATATCAGGTCATCCCCGGTAAGGATGTTATCAGGGGTCCGGCCTTCACGGGAGACCGAGATCTTGCCCTTCCCCCTGGCCTTCTCCACCTCGCCTGTGCATGAGGAGTAGATGATATCATTATCTATGAAGGTGTTCTCGCCAGCTATCAGGTCCTTTGCGCTTCCCAGCTCATCTCCCGGTATGACCAACTTCTTTCTATCCATTGACATCACCTCCACGGTACCTGAGGAGTATCACCTCGATCATCATTTTCTCTTTTGTGTGGAAATGATATCTGTGGTCGATCTCCATGCGGTACCTCTCCTCATACAGCACCTTCCCTCC
>CBDVER010000166.1:0-4673 GCA_965373055.1 uncultured Thermoplasmata archaeon | reverse complement strand
CAAACCAAAGATAATACCCTATCTACCATCCAGATTCGAGGAGGGTTACGGCCTCTCAAGAAAGGCGATCGATAGGGCACACGATCAGGGAATTGACCTCATCATCACGGTGGATTGCGGTATTACAGCGGCACCGGAGGTTGAATATGCCAGGGAAAAAGGTATTGATGTGGTTATCACGGACCATCATGAGCCGGAGTCGGAGCTGCCAGATGCGGCCGCCGTAATAGACCCAAAACGTAAGGACAGCGATTATCCCTTCAATGGTCTTGCGGGTGTCGGAGTCGCGTTCAAGGTGGTTACGGCCCTCCAGATGAGAGGCATTATCGATCTGGATGTCAGGGACCTTCTGGATCTGGTTGCGATCGGGACAATAGCGGATATCGTCCCCCTACGGGATGAGAACAGATCCCTTGTCAGCGAGGGCCTAAAGAGAATGGGTAACACCGATATCCCGGGATTGAAGGCCCTCATGAGAGAGACGAAGATGGATATCTCAAGGGGGGTGCGCTCGGGAGATATCTCCTTCAGGATATCCCCCCGGATCAACTCTGCCGGAAGAATGGACCACCCGGACCTTGCCCTGGAGCTGTTATTGACCGATGACAGGGTGGATGCGGACACCTTCGCCCGGGGGTTGAACACGATGAACTACAGGAGGCAGGCGGTGGGCAACCGGGTTTACCAGGAAGTACACCAAATGCTGATGGATGAGGGAAGGATGGAGGACCCCATTCTCATCGCTCACAGCGAGGGATGGGAGCTGGGCGTTCTGGGCATATCGGCAAATAAACTCCTGGATGAGACAGGGAGGCCGACGATCGTACTCACCCTGATAGATGAGATAGCAAAGGGCTCTGCCAGATCTCCCGAGGGGTTCGACATTCTCGAGGCTCTTGACTCATGCTCCTCTCTGCTGATCGAATACGGGGGACATGAAAAGGCGGCAGGGTTAACCCTGCAGGCGGAGAACCTGGATAAACTCAGGGACCAGCTCATCCAATTCACGCTGGATCGATATCCAACGATGGAATTCAGATCCTATCTGGATATCGATCTCGATCTGACATTGGCCGAATTGAGGATAGAGGATCTGGATGAGCTTGAGAGGCTCTCACCGTTCGGCAGGGACAACCCATCGCCATGTATCAGCCTGTCCGAGGTGAGGATAGAGGAAATTAGATCTGTTGGGGATGGGAAACACCTGAAATTGAGACTTGGGGATGATCCTGATTCCGTGGGGTGTATCTGGTTCGGCGCCGGAGAGATGATATCGGAACTTGATGTCGGGATGATCGTGGATGTTGCCGGCACTCCCGAGGTCCATCGGTGGGGGGGGCGTGAGGAAGCCCAATTGAACATATCCGACCTCCGACCAACCTATCGATAAGGGATAAAACCTTTTAACCGTGATACATTTGGCAGGAACGAAGGACATGCCAGGCGAAAAAAAGAGATTGATCGACTTCATCAATAGGCTCGAGACCTCCTACGGAAGGCCAAGCCGACAGAATAGAGAGGACCCCCTGGACGAATTGATACTAACCATCCTGTCTCAGAACACAACCGATGTAAACAGCCTCAGGGCATACCACTCCCTGAAGGATAGATTCCCAGGATGGAAGGATTCATGGAAAGCCGGACCCGAAGCGATAGAGGAGGCCATACGTACCGGAGGCCTTGCACGAACGAAGAGCAGGAACATCCACAGGATCCTTGGAGAACTGATGAGGTCAAAGAGGGGGCTGGACCTGGGTTACCTCTCGGACCTTGATGACGAGGAGGCCATGGAGGAGCTGACCTCGATGAAGGGCGTTGGCTCGAAGACCGCCGCATGTGTCCTTATATTCTCACTTGATAAGATGGTCTTCCCGGTGGACACCCACATACATCGCATCGCCAAGCGGTGGGGATCGGTCCCACAGAAGACCTCCAGAGAGGGGACTCAGGTCATCCTCAACAGGCTCCTGCCCAGGGAGATGAGATATCATGGGCACCTTCTTATAATAGAACATGGTAGAAGGACATGCAAGGCGAGGAAACCCATGTGCGGCAGCTGTACCCTGAAGGATGACTGTCCTCGGCTGGGACTTTAGGTCCTCTTGGTGATCTCGATGAAATACCTGAAAATTCTCGGATTGGACCTGGACGGGACCCTGGTGAAGATGAAGCTTGATTTCAAGACGATCAGGCAGGAGATGGGGATCTCCAAAGGGGATACGTTGTCATATATCCGTTCACTTCCGGAAAAGGAGGCAAAGAGGCTTGAGTCCATTCTATCCCTGAAGGAGATGGAGGCTGCCGAACTCGCCGAGATATCACCAGGTGCCATGCCTCTTATCGAATATTGCAGGGAGAACGACATCAAGGTCGTAGTTATTACAAGGAACTCCGAGGAGGCCGCAAGGAGAACACTGGAGAATATCGACCTGGAGGTGGATATGGTCGTGACCAGGGAACATGCCGATCCAAAACCGTCACCCGAGGGGATCGATCTGGTCCTGGGGCACTTCGGCATAAAGCCACATGAGATGGCATATGTGGGGGATTTCCTGTACGATATTCAGGCCGGGAACAGCGCCGGCGTGAAGACCATCCTCATCGCATCTGAAGATATCAAGGAGCAGTGGGGTCCAATGGCGAATTACGTTGCCTCGGATCTGGGTGAGGTACTTGATATCATGATCACCGGAAGAAGATGAATTGGGAGACCACTTATGATCAAAGGACCCTTACTGCATCTGATCCTCGTCGATTCGGAACTTGAGATCGTACCGGAAAGATACTGGTCTCATCCCGCTGTCGTGACAAATTCCAGGAAAAGAGGGAAGAAATCGTCCAGGGTCCTGCTGGATTCGTCGCTTCATCACTCGCTTTTCAAGGACCCACAGGAGAAAAAAAGAAGGGGACGTCCGGATATCGTCCATCAATTCCTGCTCCTTGGCCTGGATTCGATGATAAACAATGAAAGGCTGTTGAAACTCTACGTACATACAAGGAACGATGAGCTTATCAAGATCGACCCCTCAACCAGATTTCCCAAGAACTACAACCGCTACTGCGGCCTATTCGAGGAGCTGTTCAGGGCAGGGGCGGTTCCCTCAAAAGCAAACCCCCTTATCACCATCAAGAAAGGCATGGATCTTCCATCCATCTTAAGGGAGATAAAAAATTCAAGCGTGGGTGAAGGTAGAAAGCCTGTTGTGATCGGACTGGATCAAGGAGGTATCAGGGTGGATCTGTTAAAGCATCTTCCCAAGATCCACGGAGGGGATGATAACGTGGATGTTATCTTCCTCATCGGCGGCTTCGCCCATGGTGATCTCAGGTCCGATGTGAGCTCCCTCTCGGATGAGGTTGTAAGCATATCTGATGAACTGCTGAAGGTATGGGCGGCTCAGATGGACCTGATGGTCTGTTTTCATCACTCCATCCCAACTTTGACAGATCGAAGATAATATGAGGGGAGTCAATGTTGGGAGAAGCCTCACTTTGACCCTCATCTCTACTCGTATGTCAAAGTTAGGCTGTATCATGACATTGACGGATCGAATATGATCCCAGAGAAGTCAATGTTGGGAGAAGCCTCACTTTGAGACCCAGCTTTACTCGTATGTCAAAGTTAGGCTGTATCAGATCATAGGAACCCGTGTTTCTGTAGTAACATAAGGTCCTCTGTGGAGATCTTATCGCCTTTCTTGAACCTCTCGTAGATCCTCTCCGCCTCCATCTTGCCGGTCTGAGCGGCAGGGGCGATGGATGCTCCTGGGGCCCTGGTTTTCCTATCCTTAACCCTCCTGTTCTGTCTGAGGGCAAATAATATCTTATCGTAATCATGGACCAGGTGGATCAGATCTATATGCTGATTATGTTCCTCATCAGCTTTCACCTTTGAGGTAACGAACCTCTCCTGGCAGCTGTCCGCCTCTTTGCGGATCTTATCTGATTGTGAGAAACAGTCGATCATCTGATCATGCTCTTTCTGGGCGAGGTCCGCGTACTCGTTGACCTGGTGATGTGAATCATCCATCTCCCTCTTGGCATCACGTACCTGGGATAGGAGCTCCCTGAAGTCCTCATTCCCCTCCATCTCCTTCTCCTTCTCCTCGATCTGCTTCTTGATACGGGACATCTTCTCTATCAGCCCTCTCTCTTTTCCCGCATCAAGGGGAGTTGTCATCTGTTTGAACTCCATTCCTTGAAGTTCTTTTTTAGCTCTATAGAGAGACTGCTCGTCAGATGGGGAAATACGGTTCCTCTTGAGTTTATCCAGCTCGGATTTCAGGCCGTTGTACGCATGGGTTAGCGTATCCCTGTGGGATTTCTCCTCCCTCACTTTTCCATTTAGAGTGTCCCTTTTATCCTTGAACCTATTTGCTTCCTGAAGGAGTTTTTTCACCTTTGCATTGAGCACATCCCTCTGGTCAGCATGTTGTTTGGTCTCCTGATTGAGCCTATCCCTCTTTTTCCTGTGGTTCTCCGCCTCAACATTGAGTTGGTTCCTCTTTTCCTCAAGTTCTTCGAGATACTCCGTCATTTTCCATCCCACGTTCATGTTTTTCGGACCAGGGAGGTCTGGGGAGGTCACTCTTCCTCAAACTGGTCCGGTCTGTCCGAGCGTTCCGGCAATACAAGGGCTCCTTTTTAAGTGTTTCGTGCCGATCAGCTGGTCA
>CBDVER010000165.1:0-4675 GCA_965373055.1 uncultured Thermoplasmata archaeon | reverse complement strand
TGATAGGAGGTTATGTCAGAGATTCCGAATTCATCGAATGTGATATCGCCCTTGTGGACCCCATTAACATCCGGATCACCCCGAACCAATTCATCGGGTGCGGACTTGCCATCGACAGGGATATCAACTGCACCATCTATCACAACGGCTTCTTGGAAAACGACCGGATTGCAGGTGGATTCACGGTCTCGAACTGGTACGACGACATCCTTGAAGAGGGCAATTATTACACCTCCTACCATGGAGAGGATAACGGGTATGGGGGCAGGAGGAGCAATGACGGGATCGGGGACACGGCACTGCCGCATATCGGCAGGGATCGATATCCGTTGATGCAGGACCTGCAGTGGATGATGCCCACTATCAAGGAGATGTATCTGGAATACGCCAACGGCTCTTCCGACGTGGCCCTGAACTGGAGCCATTCCAGCAAAGAGCACTACATTGTCCAGAGGAGCATGAACGGGGTTTTCATTACGGATATCGATATCTGGTCCATTGACATGAACCGGTTAACGGTCCATGATAACCCGAACCAAACGGTATATTTCAGGTTGCAGACCTTCAATGAACATGGGGCGAGAGGTTTCAGCATGGTAAGATCGGTATCTGTCGATCAGGCCCCGTATGCTCCGATCAACATAAGAACGAGGGCTCTGCCGGAAGGAGCCTCGATCGAGGTCACCTGGGATCATGTCGGGGAGGATATCTCGAAGGTCAGGATCCTGTATGGACTGATCAGCCAACACTCGGGCATGGTGGCCGACGTGGAGTATCCGGGAAACAGCAAGGTCCTGACCTCCCTGCAGAACGGCCTTGAATATGCCATAGGGTTGATGTCAATAGACTCGGCAGGGCAGCCTTCCCCGTTCTCGGAGGTGCTGTACGAAATGCCGAGAGACACCCTTCCCCCCCCTCCCCCCAGAAATATGACCGCGGAAGCGAAGAGCAATACATCCATCGAGGTATCCTGGTCGCCTCCGATGGAACAGGATCTGGTATCGTATGTTCTGTACCGTCAGGGACCAGGTGACGCGTCGTTTGTCGAATTGACGACACTACCCTTTGATGTGCTCCAATTTCTGGATGTGGGACTGGAGGACAATACCACGTACAGGTACGGCGTCAGGGCTCTGGATGAGGATGGGCCCCTCTCCGATATGGGAGGGCCCGTGGAGGCAACGACCCAACACAGGAACAACCTTCCCGAATCGGTGGGGGGGGCCCTCTTCATTGAGTTCAACGAGGATGAAGGGCCAGTCTCATTGGACCTGAGCAATGCGTTCTTAGACCCCGATGGAGATCCGATCGCGATCACTCTTGTGGAGTCGATACCGTTCTCTGCCAGGCTGGAGGATGATATCCTCTGGATAATCCCGGATAGGGATCAGGCAGGGGAGGGCTACGTATACCTCCTGGTCAGCGACGGGGAGGAGTCCGTGGGCTACTGGCTGGGGGTAAGCGTCAAGGACGTATCAGATCCCCCCTCGATCGTGAGGATCACCTCTCCCGCCAATGGGTCCGTGCTGATACCCGGAGGGACCGTCTCATTGATCTCGGAGATATATGATCCGGATGTGGTGAGAGGGGACGTGCTCAACGTCACCTGGACCTCGGACAGGGACGGTGAGTTATTCCTGTCGAACCTCGGGATATGAAGGGCTATGGTCCTGCTCAGTTCGGGCGTCCACAGGATTACGCTGTGGGTGGTGGATGAGACCGGCAATGTCAAACAGGATTCTATCCTGGTGGTGTTATCGGTGTGGGGGTGGGGGGAGATGCCCTGGAGCGTCACACCATCTCAGGCCCAGGGTCGGGTGACATCCGATGGAGGGCTTCTGTCACTTGTGGTTCACAATAACGGATCCCTTCTGCTGACATTCCATTTCGATCCCTTCGGTGAGGGAGGAGATGAGCTAATAACCTCGGAGAGAACGATGGTCCTCTCCCCCGGAACGAGCGGCATGATCAAGCTCGAGATCGTCCCGGGCCTGAAACCAGGGACGGTGATGGACCTGAACATCAATATCACGGCCACGACCTTCAACGGCACCCATGCGGGCTTCATGGTGATCCGGTCATCCCTCTCGGTCGAGGAGGATATTGAGGGGGGCGACGAATGGGGCACCCTCATTGGCATCGTAATGGGCGCAGGTTTGATCCTTGCGGTGGGAATATATCTGATCTACCCCCGCCTGAAGAAAAGGTTTACCAAGGCGGATCCATTTGAGGACGAGATAACGGGGGGTTCCAGATGAGAAAAGAGTTTATCGAGCTGGGGGACGGGGCCGGCGGAGAGCTGATGCAGGCTTTCATCAAGGAGAGGATACTATCCCGTTTGAGGCGGAAGGATAGGTCCGGGGAGGGCATACCTCCATCGTTGCTGGATGATTCGGCCACGGTAGGGGATGTGGCATTCACGGTCGATGGCCATACGGTGTGGCCTCTCGAATTCCCGGGGGGCGATATCGGATCGCTGTCGGTTGCGGGAACCGTTAACGACCTCGCCGTTGTGGGCGCCCGGCCCGAGGCACTCTCACTCTCCCTTGTACTTGAGGAGGGGCTGAACATCGATGCCCTGGACAGGATCATCTCCTCGATAGGGGCCACCTGTGAGGAGGCGGGGGTGGAGGTCGTGACAGGTGACACCAAGGTCGTTGAGAACGGGGGCGTCAGGGGAATGGTGATATCCACCTCGGGGATCGGTAGAAAGCACCCCCTGCTTCCATCCTGCCTTTCAAGGGCATCGGACCTCAGGGCCGAGAAAGGTGGGCCGCAGGTGGATGCGGCCTGGCTGAGGGACGATCTGCCCAGGCCAGGCGACATCGTGATCCTGAGCGGGTCCGTGGGGGACCACGGGATCTCCCTCTTATCCTTCAGGGAGGGCTACGGCTTCGAGACCGAGGTCCGCTCGGACATCGCCCCGTTGAACCACATGATGGAGGAGGTCATGAAGGTGGGAGGGGCGGTCGCCGCCAAGGACCTCACCCGCGGAGGCCTCGCCAACGGGGTCAATGAATGGGCCTCCAAATCGAGTTTCGGCCTGGTGATCAGGGAGGAGGATATCCCAGTAAAGGAACCCGTGAGGTCCGCATGCGACATGCTGGGACTGGACCCTTTCGAGATCGGGAACGAGGGCAAGCTGATCATCTGCGTCGCACCGGGGGCCGAGGAGGAGGTCCTGAAGGGTGTCAGGATGAACGGATATGGGCGTGATGCCGTGGTCATCGGGGAGGTGGTCTCGACACACGCAGGCGTGATACTGGAGACCGAGGTGGGGGGAAAGAGGATAATGGACCCGCCCCACGGAGATCCGATCCCGAGGATATGCTGATGATGCTGGTGGGAACATGGCAGGGAGCTGGGATGTGGTCGTTATCGGCGGCGGGCCCGCCGGGATGATGGCAGCAATCGCTGCCGGGACAAGGGGATCATCCGTTCTGCTTGTGGAGAGGAACAAGCGTCCGGGAAAGAAGCTGCTTATCACCGGGAACGGGCGTTGCAATGTCACGAACGGCTCCGATATCAGACATCATCTGGCCGTCGCCCTCTGCAGCGGCCGTTTCCTGCGGCCGTCGATGTATCCCTTTGGGCCGATGGAGGTACTCTCATTCTTCGATTCAAGGGGCCTTCAGATGAGACGGGAGGAGGACGGCAGGATCTTTCCCGCATCCGACAGATCATCCGATGTACTGAACGCGTTGATGAAAGCGATGGATAATGTGGGGGTTGAGATCAGGAGGGGAAGGGTGACCGGTATCTCCACAGAGGATGGTTCTGTCAAGGGGGTTGTTCTGGAGAGCTCCGAGGTGATCCTGGCCGAAGGCGTGATACTAGCAACCGGTGGATCATCCTACCCGTCCACAGGCTCCACGGGAGACGGCTATGGCCTGGCATCTTCATTGGGGCATACCATCACCGAACCTCGTCCCGCCCTTGTGCCCTTATCGGTCGATGGGATCGGGAGGGCGGACCTTGAGGGCCTATCCCTACAGGGGGTCAGGGTGACGTTGAAGGATGGCACCGGGAAGAGGTTATTCGATGAGAGAGGGGACCTGATCTTCACCAACAGGGGTTTATCAGGTCCGGTGTCCCTTCTTGCCAGCTGTTACATCGAAAGCGGTGTGGATGTGGAGATGTCCATCGATCTTTTTCCAGATGTGGATCATAGGGACCTCGATCTGATGATTCGGGAACGGTCAAGCTCCTCTCCAAAGAGGATGTTGGAGGTTGAGATGCGCTCTCTGGTCCCCAGGAGGTTGGCGGAGTTCATCCTTTCGGAACTGCATGTAGATGGTGCCGTGAGGATGTCCCAGCTCTCGAAAACTGCGAGGGGGTCGATAGTGAGGTCGTTGAAAGCGCTAAAATTCAACATAGGCGGCCTGGGCCCGATAGAGGATGCGATCGTGACCAGGGGAGGTGTCTCCCTTGGCGAGGTGGATCCCGGGACCATGGGCTCCAGGATCGTTCGGAACCTCCATTTCGCCGGGGAGGTCCTTGACATACAGTCGATCTCGGGAGGGTACAACCTCCAGCTCGCATGGTCCACAGGCCACCTGGCTGGAGATAGTGTCCTGCGCTGAGCGTCAGGCCGAATCCATTCTATCCAGTATGGAGCTGGTCACCTGCTCCAGCAGGTCCCTGTCGCCCCTGGCCTCCACGTTCAGCCGGATAA
>CBDVER010000164.1:0-4687 GCA_965373055.1 uncultured Thermoplasmata archaeon | reverse complement strand
GATGCCAATGCGCTGACAAGGGACTTCGCTTTCGTTAACATCACATCGGACAAGACGATACCTCTTCCAATCGTTATTCTACTCAGGGAAACGGATGTCAACACGGGCATCTATCGAGGCGAATTTGCCATACCAACCTCAACAGAGAGGATTGAAAACATTACAGTTACATCAGCAAAGGATCCGTCAAAGTCAGCGAATATAATGATATGTACTCTGATTGAGATAGGCCCAGAGGCCCCAGTGATGGGAGTTGAAGAGGATGAGGAATATTCTGTTCAATACTCAAATCTGGGATATGCTGATACCTTCACATGGATTTTTAAAAGTGATGTGGACTGGCTATCATTTGATACGGGAACCATGGGCCTCTCCGGAACTCCGGATAACGGAGATGTTGGTGTTACATCGGTGTCATTGAACCTCTCTGACGATATCGGCCATTTTGAGGTCCAAGAGTTCCAGATCACGGTTAACAATGTCGATCCGATATTATCAGGTGAAAATGTTCTGACAGCGACGCAGGATATACCATACTACGTGGACTACGATTGTACGGATGAGGGTGTCGGGAATACAACCTACCATATCTGGACCAGCGCACAATGGCTCACAATGGATGAAGCAACTGGGGAGTTATCAGGAACACCCACAAATGATGATGTGGGAAAGGTCTACGTAGGTGTTACTGTCCACGACGGGAACGGCGGTGTCGATAACACGGAATTCAACCTCACCGTCATCGACGTGAACGATGGATGCTTCATTGACACGGAGAATATAGTAAAGGTCTACCAGGATGAGCCGTACAGGAGGACATACACAGCAATCGATCTCGATCCAGCGGACTCGTTCACATGGACACTGGTAACAAATGCAGATTGGCTTTCAATGGACCAGGATACTGGAGTACTCGAAGGAACACCGACCAATGATGATGTTGGAACCTACACCGTGAACATCACCGTGATGGATAGCGGAGGACTCACCGATTCCACCGAGTTCCAGCTCGAGGTCCTGAACGTGAACGATAGACCCAAATGGATCAATATCCCAGAGGATATGTCGATAAAACACGGAGAATTCTTCTACTTCGAGACGAACGCTATAGACATTGATCCAGGGACGACGTTTACATATTCTATCGGATCCAATCCTACTTCGGAGATCACTATTGATAGCGAGACCGGGGTCATCGAGTGGCACGCAACGATTCACATCTTCGAGGGATTGAGCAAGAAGCTGGAGGTTATGGTATCAGCATTCGACGGGGACCTGTATGCGAACCACACATTCATCATTGAAGTTCTTCCCAGTAGAGCTCCTTCTGTTACGCTTCAATCACCATCGGATAGGGACAAAGTAAGCAGTATAATGGCAGTCCTCACATGGGAGGGATATGACCCGGAAGGAGACGAGCTGATCTACAGCCTGTACCTGAGCAAGGAGAAGCCTCTTGTTTCAACGCTCCAAGAAGCCGCTATGATCAAGACCGATTTCAACCGCACATCGTTCACTCCGGGAATCCTTGAGGTCGGTGAAACCTACTACTGGACAGTGATACCCAACGACGGATGTTCGGATGGGAGATGCATAAGCGACGTTTTCTCATTCGATGTGAACGCCCCTCCGAAGGTAAGCGATATCGATTCTCAGAAAGCTACTTCCGGAAGTGAATTCAGCTTATACATTGTAGTAACCGATGCTGATGATACGTCAGGTGATTTTAGCCTGGATGAGGCTCCCGAGGGCATGACCATCAACGATCTTGGTAAAATTGAATGGACGCCGAAGGACAACCAGGTCGGGGAACACATTATAATCGTCAACGTATCAGACGGTGTTGACTACGAGCTTGTGAGCTGCACGCGAACCGTTGCAGAGGGTGAGGAGGTATCCTCCTCACTTCTGCCGATCATACTATTGATCGCTCTTGCCCTGATCATCGTGGGTGTTGTCATCTTCTTCCTGATTAGAAAGAAGAAAGAAGAGGAGGAGGTAACGCCCGAAGGAGAGGAAGGTGAAGTAGAACTCACCAAGGAAGAGACCTACGAGGGTATGTATGGAACCCCTGCTCCGAAGGAAGAGAAAGGTATGACCACAGAAGAGCTCAAGAGCTATATCGGAAGCCAGATAAGGGAGCTGGAAGATAACAAAGGAGAGGAGTGATGAATATGAGAAAAATATACTCAATTACATTTGCATTGTTATTGTTGGCAACCGGATTTTCAATGTTGCCAGAAGATTATTCTTTAGTGGAAGCAACAAGAGGGCCAACTCGAGGGATTTGGTACAGGACCATGGACATAAACATCTCCGAGGCATCTGAGGCCAGTTTCATCGGAGAGGATGCTATTGATTTATCTGGAGTTTCGGTTTCAGGTGCGGGAGATGTGAATGGGGATGGATTTGACGACATACTCATCGGAGCATTTGGAGATGATGATGGAGGATCATCTGCAGGACAGACCTACCTGATACTGGGGAAAGCGTCAGGTTGGATCCAGGACACTGACCTGTCAACAGCGGACGCGTCGTTTTGGGGCGAGGATGCAGAGGATGCTTCGGGACATTCGGTTTCAGGCGCGGGTGATGTAAACGGGGACGGATTCGATGACATACTCATCGGAGCAACTGGAGATGATGATGGAGGATTATATGCAGGGCAAACATACCTGATTCTTGGGAAAGCTTCAGGTTGGGCTATGGATACCGACCTGTCAACAGCGGATGCGTCATTCTGGGGCGAAGATGCATGGGATTGGACTGGGCATTCGGTTTCAGGTGCGGGTGATGTTAACGGTGACGGATACGACGACATACTCATTAGTGCTCGCTTTGATAGTGATGGAGGGCCAGATAGAGGGCAGACATATCTGATACTAGGGAAAGCTTCAGGTTGGGCTATGGACACCGACCTGTCAACAGCGGACGCGTCATTCTGGGGCGAGGGTGATCTTGATCATTCTGGAGATTCAGTATCAGGCGCGGGTGACGTGAACGGCGACGGATACGACGACATACTGATTGGAGCCCCTAGTAGTGATGATGGAGGATCATCTGCAGGAGAGACGTATCTGATACTAGGGAGAGCATCAGGTTGGGCCATGGACACTAACCTGTCAACAGCGAACGCATCCTTCTTGGGCGAGGGTGTTGATGATCTTTCTGGAGTTCGGGTTTCAGGTGCGGGTGATGTAAACGGCGACGGATACGACGACATACTCATTGGAGCATATCATAATGATGATGGAGGATCAAATGCAGGACAGACCTACCTGATACTGGGGAAAGCGTCAGGTTGGGCTATGGACACTAGCTTGTCAACAGTGGACGCGTCGTTCTGGGGCGAAGATGCAAATGATTGTTCTGGCATTTCGATTTCGGACGCTGGTGATGTAAACGGGGATGGATTTGATGATATAATCATCGGAGCTTTTTGGGATGAGGATGGAGGATCAAAAGCAGGTCAGACATACTTGATACTTGGGAAAGCGTCAGGTTGGGCTATGGACACTGACCTATCGACAGCGGACGCGTCTTTCTGGGGTGAGGATAGGGATGATGAGTCTGGAGCTTCGGTTTCAGGTGCGGGAGATGTGAATGGGGATGGATTTGACGACATACTAATCGGGGCATTAAGAGACGATGATGGAGGGCCAAGTGCAGGTCAGACATACTTGATCACAGGTTTTAGAATTACTGAACCATTAGAGGTCTATTCAATTGAGATTTACTCAGACAATGGCTACTCCGTTCCTGTATCGGTGGCCGATATTGGTGATCGGATCTATATTGAGATCCTGGGTCTTGATGGAAATGAAACAAGACAGGATGGTGCAGCGATAAATGTAACATTTAAGTCAGTTGGTTTAAGAAGGGTAACTTGTATCGAAACGGGAAACAATACAGGGATATACAGGGGAACCTTCATCATTCCCCCAGGGGCGATCTACCTTGATACCCTGAATTTCTCATCAAGAAAGGACTCCACAAAGTTCACACACCTTTTTATAGATAAACCGTTCAGACCCACATCAATAAGCTCATTAAAAACCTATAACGATGAGGGATGCACAATTGAAGTGAACAAAGTGGACCTTGGGGATACTTTCTATATTGAAGTTATTGGAACTGACGCAAATCCAGCTACCAGGGACTTTGCACTTGTGAACCTCTCATCAGATAGGACCATACCAGATCCTCTTCCAATTCTGATCCAGGAGACCGGGATCAATACCGGAGTGTACCTATCAGATTATCAAATGCCTGAATCATTCATATGGTTTGATAATATTCATATGGTATCATGCAGGGATCCAAGTTATTCTGTATCGGTGATTGTTGATAAACCGTTCAGGCCCACATTGATAGATTCACTGAAGATATATTCCGACAGTGGGTGCTCCAACGAGATAGACAAGATACAAAGCGAAGAAACGATGCATATAGAGATCGTTGGACAGGACGCTAGTGCATTAACAAGGGACTTCGCTTTCGTTAATATCACATCGGACAAGACGATACCACTGCCGATAGTCATCCTACTTCGGGAAACCGATGTGAATACAGGGATCTATCGAGGTTATTTCGTAATACCGGACTCTTTGGAAAAGTTCGAAAACATAACGGTAACCTCGGCAAAGGATCTTTCAAAGTCAGCGAATATAATGATCTGTACGCTGAT
>CBDVER010000163.1:0-4696 GCA_965373055.1 uncultured Thermoplasmata archaeon | reverse complement strand
GGACCCACTTGTCGAGGATACGGATGGTGATGGGCTCTGGGACGGGGAGAACCAGCTGTTCAACGGCACCTACTACTGGGGGGAGATGGACGGGAGGATCGGCTTCCTGAACTACCGATACGGGCCGACCGACCCGCTCAACCCGGATACGGACGGGGATGGTCTGTGGGATGGAAAAAACATGGGGATCGTGGACGGAATATTCCGCTACGGGGAGACGGACCCGATCAACAGCTGGGGCTTCACCGACCCTACAGACCCGGACATGGATGGCGACGGTTTAACGGACTACGAGGAGTTGATCCTCTATCGATATGACGATTCATCGGTGAACTGGGACCATCACATTGGCCTGGAGGACCACACCTCTCCATACCATAAGGACACGGATGAGGGAGGGATGCCGGACAGGATGGAGGTCGAGCTGGGCCTCAATCCCCTGAACGGCGTCGACGACGATGCCCTGATGGACCCGGACGGGGATGGGCTCACCAATGCCGAGGAGGCGAGATTGGGCACCGACCCGGAAAAAAACGACACGGACGGGGACACGTTGCTGGATGGTGAGGAGGTCCATAGATACTTGACCGATCCGCTTGATGAGGATTCCGATGGGGACCAGCTCCCCGATAACGAGGAGATCATGATATACCGGACGGACCCGAACGATCCCGATTCAGACGGGGACGGCCTGAGCGACCACTCCGAGGTCACATACACCCATGAGAACTCGACCGTTGACTGGGACGGGGATGGCATCGTAGACCATCATACGGACCCGAACAACCCCGACACGGACCTGGATTCCCTGAATGATCGGAGGGAGTCCTATATCGGAACCAATCCCCTTGACTGGGCAGATCCCGGAACCGGCAACCTTCCGGACCGTACCCCGAAGATAGTGATCGAGACCCTGCCCGAGATGCTGGAAAAGAGCGATCGGGCCGATCCCTTCAAGGTGACCGGATCTGTGGAAGGTGAGGATAGCTTGCGCCTCCCGAACGTATGGGTATCGATACTCCTGGTCGATGGCGACATCTCCGGTGAGGAGGCGCTGCTCCGGGAGTCCAGCCCCAATCTGAGGGTAGGTGGGACGTATACTGATGGGAATGGCGTGTTCACCATATCATGCAAGCTGAATCCGGAGACGCCTTATGGAACAACGAAGATCTACGCGGTATCCTCCGAATTGAGATACTATGGGAAAAAGTACGTTCCTGCGGTCTCACATGGCGTGGATGTCATTGTACGCAGCCAGGCCGCCCTATCGGCCGATCTCCAGTACGGCCCATACGCCCCGGGAAGCGTCCTGCTTGTAACTGGAAACCTCCTCGATATCGGCGGCCTGCCCTGCAGTGGTGAAGAGGTACTGCTCTCCACATCCTGGGGATATCTTATCAAGGGAGCCACGGGGCAGGATGGGCGCTTCACGTTCAAGGTCTCGCTGCCGTGGAAGGAGGGCGATGGCGTGGTCTCGATCACCTTTGCCGGGAGCTCTCACCTCACATCCGTCAACGGAAGTTATCCGGTCTCCATAAGGGCAGGCCCGAGCATCGTCCTTGGGATATCCGCAGAGGAGGTACAGACAGGTGATACGATAGTGATCGAGGGTGCCGTTAACGGGATAACAGGTGCTGATAGATATCTCATCAATCTCTCCATCCATAGGCAGTTGGACGGGAAAGCTGTGTATGTCGATTACATCAAACCCGATTCCACGGAGTTCTCATTCGACGTCTTTATCGATGGTGTGAGATTTCAAGGAGGCGCTTACTCCATTGTAGTCTCATACAGGAAAGATGGGTTGGGAATGTCCGTGAACAGCTCCCTTGGATTCACCGTTCTCGAAAAGGCGAGGATATTGATGGACACGCACGACCTCATCAGGGGCGAGGTGAACCGGATATCGATCATGCTCCTTTCAGCCCAGGGCACGGCGCTTTCGGATGAGCTCGTCACGGCCTCATTTCCAAACATCACATGGATCCTATCGATCTCGGGAAGGACGAACCAGACCGGGCGCGTCCTCCTTGAGGTGGATGTCCCGGTCGGATCGCCGATCGGCGGAGTCGAAATGGTCGTGGAACATCTTCCATCCGAGGGTTCACTGGTCCTGGGGGAGAGGATAACTACAACCACATATATCGTCTCGAGAACATATCTGCAGATAGATCACATCCCGGATACCTTCGTTCTTCCCGACAGGCTCTCCTTGACCGGAAGGCTCACGGACGATTCGGGGGAGGGCCTGGTCGGGGAGGGGATGATCGAGGTCTCGATAAACGGATATGATATCACCTCGATAGATACCGGAACCGGAGGTTGGTTCAACCTGACCCACACCATATCGCCATACACCAGATTGGGGCCCGGTGACCTGAAGGTCGGCTTCTACGATATCAGCGACGAGAGGTCCGGGCACTATCTGCCCGTGGAGATATCCTCGAACATCCAGATATTCACATCGACATATTTCGTCCACGGATGGGAGGAGATGGATGGAAATGTGACCATTCATCTATCCCTTAGAGGGGATGGGGGAAAGAAGATCGAAGGGGCACCTGTAGAGGTGGGCATCGGTTCAGAATTCAGGACGGTATATACCGACGGACATGGAAATATTACGATCGACATGGGGCCGCTGGATGACGGCGAGCGGATCACCCTATTATTTTCAGGAGATCCGGGAAGGTACCTCCGTCCGTCATGGGGCAACATGACAATATCACGCGCCGAAGGGGCAACCGAGACCGATCTGGTGCTCCCCCTTACGATCGTCGTGGGGTCGGTGCTATTGGTCGGATGCATATATCTGGCCGTAAGGATCACGGCGATCAAGAGGAAGGTTGACATACAGAAGGTCCGGGAGAAGGGACGTAGGTCGATGTACCAATACGAACCTGATAACATGGCCCAGAAGGTCGTGGTGGATACGTACAGGCGCATTCTGGAACGTATGGGTGATCGCGGATATCCAAGGGATGAGAGCGCAACGCCAGCGGAGTACATGACAGCCATGGAGGACCTCAACAGGATGGGCGATGTAGCGGACCTGGATGTTCTGACGGGACTATTCCAGGAGGCCCGATATTCCGATCACCAGTTGAGATCCGATTCGATCAACAGGGCGAAAGGGCTCGAGAAGAGGCTTATCGGGAGCATCGACCAGATGGAGGAGAGGGAAAGCAGGCAGGTGGGCGTGAAAGCCCTTTCCGCGAAAGAGGAGAGGGGCGATATCTGGAGGATGAGGTCGGATCCCGAGAGGGAGCTCATGGAGCTTCTGGGCACCAAGGAGGTGGGGCCGTGAGATCCCGCATCCCCATCATTCTTACGATGGTCATGATAGTATCGCTTATTGTCAGTGCCGTCTTGCTGGTGATGACGTCCGGGAAAGGGGCTTATACGAGCTACGATGGGTCCTGGAAAGGGCTCTCTGACCTGAGGGGCCATCTCGATGATGAGGGATATGATGTAGAGGTCCTCCTATCCTCAAGCTCCCTTCTCCTCTCGGAGGAGGATCCCGAGAGGACGATCTTCCTCTCCCTTGGGCCGGA
The DNA here is from genome assembly GCA_965373055.1 of uncultured Thermoplasmata archaeon. Classification (GTDB taxonomy): domain Archaea; phylum Thermoplasmatota; class Penumbrarchaeia; order Penumbrarchaeales; family Penumbrarchaeaceae; genus JAGLEG01. The sequence continues at coordinate 1,142 of CBDVER010000163.1, read as the reverse complement.
AAGGGCCTACACCCTGACCGAGATACATGCGATCGATTCATTTCATGAGCGGGGAGGCAGGTTGATACTGGCAGATGATACCGGTAAGATGGACCCCCTGGCAGAGAGGTTCGACGTCGGCTTCCCGTCCGGACAGCTCTACGATGAGAACTTCCAGATAAATCCCTCGTTCGTCAGGGTCGATGTGAACCTGGCGGATCACTTCTCCGGGACACTGCTCCTGAACAAGCCCTCGTACCTGATCCATTCGGGAGGGAGGGTTATCGCAAGGAGTGGTTGGTCCGCCTGGGTGGACAGGAACGGCAACGGTTTGAGGGATCTAGACAATTCCACCCAGGCAGAACCTCTTGGGGAGAAAACGATAGCGGTGATAATGGACCCCGATTTTCTCTTCCTGGGAGGCGGATGCGCGGTATTCATATCCGACCCCTCCCTATTTCTGAACGAGATGATCCACCAGGAGGACAATCTGGAGTTCATATCCTCTCTCATATCCTACCTCCTGCCGGATGGCGGCACCATCGTGATCGACGATGGTGTCCATCTGATGGATGGGGTGGCTTCCGTGTTCCAGAGGGGGGTGTTGGGCCTTGTGTTCCTGCTGAGCGATGTGAACATGAAGATCATGGTAGGCTCCATGGCCGTGATCGTTATATCGACGTTCGTCTACCTCTTCGATCCGCCGGAGAGATTGGCACATATCTGTCTGCTCGATAGAACCGGCCTTGCCGAGCTGGTGGAGCTGAACCTGACAAAAGAGGATATTACCGAGATCAAGAAGGTAATCCTCGACCGTGTCAGGGTCAGGAACAGCCTGAGCGTCGAGGATTTCTCAAAGCTCGGCTGGGGTGACGTCCGTAAGATGATCAACGATGATCGGCTATACCGCTTCGTCAGGTCCAACAGGAATTACTCCGTGGAACAGCTGGAGAGGATATTGGTGGAGGTGACCAGATGGGGCGGGTGAGCGTTTTCTCCAGAAAAGCGATGGGATACGGCACGGCGACCCTGGCCCTTTTCATACTATCACTGGTCCTCTCATCGGGGCTGTTCCTAATGATATCGTTGATAGGAATGGCGGTTATTCTCCTCTCGCTCTCCTTCATACCCAGGAAGCCCGAGGTTACAAGACATATGGGTCC
>CBDVER010000162.1:0-4698 GCA_965373055.1 uncultured Thermoplasmata archaeon | reverse complement strand
CTGCGGATCCTCTATCAAAAGGGGTCTATCTCGGGGGCCCCATCCACGGACTCTACCTGGAAGATATCTCACTGTCCAGGCTCTCTTTCGGGATAGAGATCAACACAGCTCCAGGTTCAAAGGTAGTTATAAGGGATCTGCAGACCTATGGGTCAATTAGCACGCTTTTCAACCTGGACCAGGATTACCCCGGCATAGATATGGAGGTGTATGATTCATTCCTTGAGGCCACCGAGATCGCCTGCCTGGAATCCGATACCGCAGATGTTAACGTGAACTTGATAAACTCACCGATGGGGTCGGGAACCCTATCGCTCCTGGGCGAGGCTCTGCTCAATGTCAGCTGGTACCTCAACCTCACGCTGCAGGATGGGAGCCTGGCACCTTTGGACTGCACTCTGAACACCAATTATCACGGAGGTGACCTTTTCTCTTCCCTTGATATGCCGGATGGTGAGGGTCAGCTGATCCTCACCGAACGTTCCATCTACGAGACCGGAGAGACAGACCTGTTCTTCGATCTGGACCTTGTAGTTGAGAACGATGGTCCGGTTCATTACCTGCTGGGGGATAACATGCACATTGACGAAAACATGGATCTGCTCTTCATTTTTAACCTTCCACCTTACAACGACATGCCGGGCGATATCGAGTTCGATGAGGATGGAACATACGAGGTGAACCTATCTGAGTTCTTCCACGATCTTGAGAACGATCTGACCTACGAGGTATCCAGTGGACCTGACCTCGACCCTGGATTGGGGGGGGACCTCTACAACCTGCTGACCATCGAGACCGCCCAGAACGATTGGAACGGCGTCTCCTGGGTCTTTATTGAGGCCACGGATGGCGAAGGGAACACCACATCCGCGAACGTCACCGTCAACGTCCTTCCCATCAACGACGCCCCACGGCTCCTTATCGACCCTCCAGCCTTCGAGATCGTGGAGGAGGGCACCGGATACCTCAACTTCACAGGAGCTGTGATGGACCCCGAGGGAGACGACATTACCTGGACCATTCCGGATGCAGTGGGGCTCGACCTCGACTGGGACGGAGATAACTGGAACCTCACATTTACAGGTGTAGAGAACTGGTTCGGCCTCACCGGGATAGATGTGAACGTCACGGACGGCGCCGACTGGAGCAATGTCGATATCGAGGTCAACGTCACACCGGTGAACGATATCCCCACCTGGTCGCTGATGCTCAAGAACGGCACCAAGGCGCCAATGGTGGAATACGTTTACAACGAGACCACCAACTGGACCGTCTATCTCATCGAGACGAATGAGGACGTTCCCGTTGAGTTCTGGATCGATGCAGAGGACGTGGAGGCCGCCGAGCTCCTCTACTCATTCGTTGGAGCCGATCTATTACATGGGGCCATCGATGTTGAGATGTACCAGATAGAGGTCATCGTCAACGCGACGACCAATGAGACCGAGATGCAGAACGTTACGGTCCCGATGAACTTCACCTACACGCCCTTGGAGAACGATCACCTTGGAGATATCGTGATGTTCAACGTATCCGATGGTGAGGACACCGTGAGCTACAAGGTGTGGTTCAAGGTGGCCCCCATCAATGATCCACCCGTGTTCACAGCTCCATCCGAGTGGAACATAACCGTTGATATGGATACCCTATCCACCATTGACCTTGCTGACATGATATCAGATATAGATGAGGATGCCATCATCATAGCGGAGGACTCGGACTTCATCACAGTCAGCGGAACGATCCTGGAGATACTTTACACGGGAGCCTATACCGAAACTAGCGAGTCCGTTACGGTTACCGTTTCTGACGGAAATACAGAGGTCACCGCAACACTTCTCATCAACATCAACGTGCCCGCAGACGATGACGATGATGAACCCATGATAGATGCGCCGAGGGTGATAGCAGAGGAGTATAGATGGATCGTCGAGGCCGAGGGAACAGAGGGCCAGGACCTCTGGATCATCGTTGAGGACGCAGAGGGCGATCTGACCTCCTACAAGATGACCTACTCCGACGGCAAGTACACGGCAGAGATACCAATGGACGATGCTGAAGAAGGCCTCTCATTCTGGATGTCCGATGAGGATGGCGGGGAGGCCATGGAAGACACGTATATGGGGGCCCTGCCTGCACTCAAACAGGTGGATGAGGATGGATTCCCTATTTGGATAGTGATCCTTATCATTGTAATCGTAATACTTGTGATAGCGATATTCGTCCTCATGGTAACCGGCAAGAGGAAAGGGGATAGCTACTACGATGAAGAGTGAAGGCCAAATGGTTTCATGACCGGATGACCTGGACGCAGATCCACGACTACAGGGCTATCAAACAAACCCTCTCGAAAGCTGCAAGCCCGATCAAAAGGGTTTCAATTCAGCGGTCCCATTCATTGATACGGCGAGGGACATCACGACCCCTGATGATCGATAAATACATCCAACCACTGGAAATCATATCAAAATAATCATAATATCCAAAAATTATATGGCATTGGAATGATATTTGCCCTGATCAGGGTGATAATATTCTTGAAGGGAAAATTTGTAACTATCTCAGCAGGAGCCTTGCTCCTGATCTGCATGCTGGCCCTTAACGGGGTCAATGGTACGGCATCGATCGATCACACCGACCCGGAAGGTGACGTCTCCGAGGGGGACATCGCAGACCAGGACGCGTTCGATAACATCGACATTACATCTCTTACCATGGACATCGTATCCGACCCGATGATCGTTGAGCTAACTGTTTACGGAACGACACATATCGGTGGAGAGCCCTACGACTACTCCTATTACATCTATCTGGACTATGACGGGGACAACGAGAAAGATTCCACGGTCTCCATAACAGGCCCCGGCATTTACATTTCGGGAAGCGGCCTATCCTCGACACCGACCCAGCTCACGGGGGTCACCGGCGAAGGGACGTCCACCCTGAGAGTGGAGCTCCCCCATTCACTGTTCGAGGGGACGCCGGTCATAAACGATGTGGGCGCGGAGAGCCAGGTGAAAAGGGATACATACAGGGCAAGGGATTTCTTGAACACCAATTTCGAGGGGACCGGATCGGTGGGGGGAGGGGAGATAACACCTCCAGACCCGATGGAGGACCCCAGGCAGACCCCGACCGCACCATCCCTGTCCATCGATATCGATGATTTCGATATGGACCTCACCGTGGATGTAGCATCCTACGACTACGTAATGGAGGCGACGGGCACAGGATCTGCGGACATCGTCGAGGCCTACTACTGCATAGCGAGGTATGGTGAGTCCGGCGAGGCTATGGGCTCTTACTCCTGGCAGAAGGCCCCCATCGACGAGGAGCATGGATACGGAGGGCAGGCCTATAAAGAGGAGTTCTACGCCACGGGAACAGGTGGTTCCTGGACGACCTGGAAATGGTATTTCCACTCCTCCGGCCCAATTGACGATAACAACAGGAACAAATTCGAGAGCCCGGATGATTTCTACACGGGAGTGGGCTCGGTCAAGCTCCACATCAGGGCATATCAGGAGGATGGAACGTGGAACCAGGATACCGAGGATATAACGCAGGAGTATCTCGGCAAAGAGAGCACCGGGGACGACGACGACACAGATGATGATGAGCCCTTGACCGGGGACGGAGAAACGGATGATACTCCCGGCCCTGCCCTGCCTGCAATTGTCGCATCGACCTTCCTGATGGCAGCCATATTGATCCACGGCAGGAGAAGGCGGTCCTGAAAGATATGGCCGGAAGAATATCCTAATTCGTCCTTCTTCGGTATACGGATATTATCAGCAGTGCGGAGAACGCCAGTATCACGGAGATGATCCCGGGACCTGGAGTATCCTTTTCCCTTTCATCTCTCTCCTCGTCGTCATCGGAGGTGTCGTCGTCATCCGTTGGGTCGCCGACCGTGTCGGGTTCGAGGATGTCGGAAATGCCATCGCTGTCTATGGCTTGCGCAGTTATATCCAGAATGATATCATGCCCTTCCAGATGTTTCTTATCGAAGCGAACGGTGAGCGTGTGTTCCGTGATCTCATAGTCCACATCTGCAACCAGGAGGTCCACACCGGCATCGGACACCACGGAAACGTTGCCGTTGTAGAGGATGGTTATCTCCTCCCCATTGGTCTCCAGTGTGGTGTCCAACTTGATATAGTACAGGAATGTCGTGTTCGGCCCACCAACGGTCAGAAACTCCCCTTTCACCTTGAGGACCGCCGTTACCTTATCGCCGCTCCAATCCGCCGAGCCATATATAAGGTCCACATCATCATTTCCTTCGGTGTCCCAGTACGTCAGGCCGGAATCTCCCTCCGGGTCTGTCTTTTCGACCATCTCTCCCCCGGCTGAAACGCAGGTGGAGGCGATCACCATCACAAAAAGGACCATGCCCGTAAGCGCTATCTTCCTCAACATCATTCATATCCCTCTATCATCAAACATATCAGGAGAACTACAGCAATGGATGCGCTTCTAATTACATAACTGTTATTATCGTTGCGAACAGGATCATTGGAATAATGACATATTTTACCGGAATCAGAGCAGTTAAATGTACGATGGTATCAAAAGTTGCGTCGAGAACTGGATTTTGAATAATGGAGGCGCATTACGATCCTCCTGTTGATCGTCGTCCTCGTGGAAGCCGCTCTCCTTGCATTCCTCCTTGTGAAAAAGGGAGGGGCCTCCCCG
>CBDVER010000161.1:0-4699 GCA_965373055.1 uncultured Thermoplasmata archaeon | reverse complement strand
ATTTCTGAGGAAATTCCTTCGCTTTTCGGTCACTGCGGGGTCCTTGAGGAACTCCCTGATATCCTTGACGCTCTTTGACGCGATAGGGGGGGTCCTCACGACAAGGGGGGCCCAGCCGGTGTTCTTCTTGATCTGATTGAGGTTGATCCCGTGTTTTCCTATCGCCATACCGGGTGATAGCGCCTCGATGGTCACCTCGTTCGAATCGGTATTGAAGGATATCTCCGTTATCTCCGCCTCGTCCGGGATGACCTCCTTAATGATTCTGGTGGCCTCGTCCGCGTCGCTGACAAGTGAATTGTGTGGCCTTATCGCCACCCTTCTCTTCAGCCCCTGGGCCAGCTTCCTGACGAGGTTCGTATCATATGCGAACTCTTCCAGGCTCCTCGTCTGTATGACGACAACGGGCCCCTCGAACTCTATGCCCGTGATCTCCACACCTGAAGGTACTATCTCCTCGACTTCCGTTCTTATCCTCTTGATCAATGCCTCATAGCTCATCCCACACACCTCGTGAGATACCCTCACTTGAGCCCTCTGGACCGCCCAAGCGGGCAATTAAAATAGTTCCTTAAGGGAACCACCTGATCATGATGAGAATGGATTCGAATAGTGGGATAAACACCTGATCCTATTCAACTTGGAATTAATTATTTGATATTTAGTCTTTTCTTGCGTTTTTCGACCTCTGCGTTGGATATCGGGTTCCATCCGTCCTTGTCGATGACCACGATATCATACCCATTGCCGGATGCAGAATCCCTTTTCATCGATGCGTTGAGGGCCCTGATCGCGATATCCACGCCCTGGCTTGAGGTCAGGTTATCCGTGTAATTGTCCTCAAGGACACCGTATGAATACGGAGAGCCGGAGCCCGTCGCGCAGTATTTATCCGGGATGGACCCGCCCGCGGCATCTATTGAATAAACGTGCCCCCCATCCCTGTCGAAACCTCCGATCAGCAGCTGTACCCAGTAGGGATAATATCTGTTTCCCGAGAGGATGTTCGCCGTAAGCGATGCGACGGCCCGGATGGTCATAGGCTGGTCCCTCTTCAACCGGTACAATTCCGCCTCGGCGGTAATGTCACGGGCCAGGCTCTGGGCGTCTCCGACCAGGCCGGCAGTGGTCAAACCTATGTGTTCGTCCACCTTGAACAGCTTCTGGGTGTCGGTATGGGCTATCAGAGTCCCCATGGTGGCTCGATGTTCGGTGGCGAGGATCACGCTGTCCTTGCAAACAATGCCCATTGTCGTGGTCCCGGTCTTCATCATATCTTCCCTTTCGGTCATGAGTAAAATCACCTCTGTATACACCATGGAGGAGCAGGGCCCCTCCATCCTGAACGGGATATTTAAATATGTTGATATCTCGTGTAATAATATACTTATTGGCCCAGATGTAAACTGGGGTTTTATTTATTAACGACGGATATCTATGGGTCATCATGTTCACCCGATCGATGGATACCATCGATGTGGAAGGCGATAGAGAATGAAACACCACACAATGGCTATCATCATGGTCCTGCTCATCAACGTATCCATGATAATGGGCGCAGGAGCATCCATATTTTCCGGGGGAGGGGAGGTGGAGGGCATCGCTCCCGGCGGAACCTCAAGGGCATTCGATTGGGACGGTTGGGATCGGGATATCGATAACGACCGCGTGGACGATATTCTCACCACCGATATCCCCGTTGTTGAGGCGGTGGAGGGCACCATAGGGATAAACGTGCATTTTCAGGATGGGGCCGACGATGGGTCGACCTCCAGGATGATCAGGGCTGCGGAGGGTTTGGGTTTCGAGCCGGAGCTGGTCTACAGCGGCAAGTACTCCACCGCCCGGTACCTGAGGGTGCGACACCTTGACATTCTCTCATACAGGGCACTTGCATTATTTGAAGGCGTTACCATGGTCGAATATCGACCATGGATGGTCCCGTTCCTCGACGTATCGACAAAAGGGATAAGGGCATCGCCATCGGAGGAATATTCGCCCTACACCGCCTCGGAACTGGGATACACCGGCGAGGGCGTGAACATCGCGATGATGGATTCAGGGGCGGATGATATGCAGCACGAATCGCTTCTGGGGAAGTTCGTGACCGGTGGGGATTTCACGGGAACCGTCACGGTCAATAATGTCAATCCGCCAGACAAGGATGGCCACGGTACCCATACTGCTGGAATTGCCCTGGGAACCGGGGGCCAATCCGGGGCCTACGCTGGAGTTGCACCTGGATCGGGTCTGGTCGACCTGAAGATATTCAAGTTCTTCGGGGGGGATGCCTCCAATTCGGACCATGCGTTCGAGTGGCTTATCGAGAACCACGCGGAACACGGGATCAAGGTGGTCTCCTGCTCGTTCGGCTCCTCCTATACCACCTCCGGACAGGATACGACATCCCGCCTTGTGAACCAGCTGGTCGACGAAGGGGTGGTGGTGGTCGTTGCGGCGGGGAACGACGGAAGCCAAGGGCTTCCAAGCCCTGCAGCGGCCGATAAGGCGATAACCGTGGGAGCCCTGAACGATAAGGACACCGTTACAAGGAGCGATGACGGATACGCTGGTTATTCCAATTACGGGCCGCGTGCCTCGGATGGCGATTCAGACCAGATGGATGAGCTGAAACCGGATGTGCTGGCGTCGGGGACGGACATCAGGTCCGCCCAGTACAATACCATCATGGCATATTCCGAGAAGACGGGGACCTCCATGTCCTGTCCCCACGTTTCGGGTGCGGTCGCGCTGATGTTCGAGGCGAATCCAGATCTCACACCGGACCAGGTCAAACAGATCATAAGAGAGACGGCCCAACAGGCCGGCTCGGGGTCAAGGCCCGACCTGGATGACAGGTACAACTACCGCTCCGGCTGGGGTTTCATCGACGTATACGGGGCCGTCAGGAGAAGTGAGGATCTGGGCTCATATCGTGTGGATGGCCCTGCCGAGGTGATCGGAGGGGAGGCCATCGACCTGGAGCTCTCCGGGGAGCTCTCCCGCACCGATCTCACCTCCCACACAGATCAGCTCTCCATCGAGATACGGGTCCCCAGGGAGTGGGGGCCGATAGAGGATCAGGACCTGGATGCGGGCACTTCGAACGGGATCTCCACCCTCGAGGAGCCCATCCTCGTGGGCAGCATGTGGAGAGTGAAGGGAACGATAACTTACGATCAGCCGTTTGCCGGAGTTGAGCCAACCCTTTCCCTAAGGATCAAGGCCCCGATGGAAATGGGCAGCAGGGCCACCATCCTGGGCCTCATCTCCATCAACGGGATGGAGGGTTCCGTCAGGGCCCTGAACATCACGGTATCGTCCGAGGCCGAGCCCGCTGACCTCTCGATAATACCCGTGGCCATCTGGTTCTCGAGCAACAGGCCCGATTCCGGAGACGACGTGGAGATAACGGTGAAGGTCAATAACACCGGAGGGACCACGGCACGGAACTTCCTTATCAGGCTCCTCGACGGCCCTGCCAGGACCGGGGCATTGATCGGGGAAGAGGAGAGCACCATCTCGTCCGGAGGGAGCGGGATAGTATCCTTCATCTGGGAGGCCAGCGCCGGGGTCCACGCGATCACGGCCGTGGCCGACCCGAATGACGATATCGCGGAGACCAATGAGCTGAACAACAGCGCGGAGAGGCCCATCACGGTCCTTGGGATCAACCCTCCACCGGTTGCGGAGCTGACGGCCGACAGGACATCCACGAACACGTTGACAGAGGTCACATTCGACGGGTCGGGCTCACACGATACGAATGTAAGAGGAGGGGCCGTCACACAGTACCTCTTTGATTTCGGGGACGGGGAGACGTCCGGCTGGGTGAACCTCTCATCTGTTCAGCATCGTTACAGGACCGGGGGTTCGTTCAGGGCCGTACTCACCGTCAAGGACAATGGCGGCGCGACCAGCTCCAATGATGCATCGGTGATGATAAACGTGACCGAGCAGGCGTCCGATTCGACCAGGCTCCATCTACTCAATTCGAGCGCTCTCTCCGAGGATCTCGGTGAGAGGGGCTCCACGGAGATACCGGCCACGACCGGTGGTGTCGAATATGTGGGGGCCTGGACCAGCTCTCCAGCGGAGAGAAGCCTGGTCCTGCATTCGAGGATCAGGATACGTCTGGAACTGGGATCGAAGGAGGAGTGCAACGTCGATATCGAGGCTCATATCGTGATCTCCGGTGAGACCATCGTGATATCGGGGGATATGGCCTTGACATCACCCCTTCCGAACTACTTCGAGGCGGAGGCCGGGATCGAGGATATGAGGTTGGATAGGGGGGAGGAGATCACCCTGGAGATCTTCGCAGGCTCGAATGCGAGCTCGTCATATCTCGTAACAGGTGGGCCGGGATCGTACATCGAGATCCTCCACTACCCCGTCTCCACCGGGACCCCAATTGCGGACGCGGGCCCCGACAGGGAGGTAAAAGCTCTGGATGCGGTTACCTTCGTCGGCCACGCGGAGGATGAGGACGGCGAGATCATCTCCGTCAGATGGGATGTGGACGGGGACGGCATATATGAGATCGAAGGGGAGAACGCATATTCCTTCACATATTCCGGCTATCCCGAGCCGGGGAACTACATCGCCACGTTCGAGGCGATGGATGAGGATGGGGAGTGGGGACGTGATTCGGCCTCCGTGCTGGTGCGCCCGTCCGACTATAATTTTCCCCCCGAGG